>UQEY01000072.1 GCA_900540235.1 uncultured Eubacteriales bacterium | reverse complement strand
GCCCCTACGGTGATTTTTTTATTTTAAATAGTCTAAAATGATAAGACTTTCGTAGGGGCGACCGCTGGTCGCCTTTATTTATTCCTCCAACAAATTGTTTTTTCTGAGCATATCAACAAAATTTTCAATATCTTTTCTTGCTGTATTTTCGTCAATATCGTATTCGCTTGTAACTTTTTTCACAACTTCGTCAACGCTTGTGTCACTCGTTAAACAGTCCCAAAAAAACGAACCCGATTCGTTAAGAGTAATCATTCCGTTAAAATCATTTGTCGCTTTTCCTACCGGCACAACAATATTTGAATCGGCAATTTTCCTTTTTGCAAAGCCGCTTTTTATTTTCATATTTATAATTCCTTTCAATTAGCTAAATCGTATTAATATTGTACCAAAATCGCAAAAAAAATTCAAGTTTTCTTATTATTGTGCCCAAATCATAAAAGTTTTGACAAAAATTTGTCATTTACTCTTGAAGATAGAACACTAATTGGGTATAATATTTGTGATAATTTTAATAATTATTATTTTTGGCAATATTAAGCTAAAATATGGAAGGAGTAATTCAAATGATTTATTCACACGAAGTTGAAACAATGTGTCCTGTAGCACAGGGCGTTGCTCACGGTGCTGCTCCGATTCCGGAGGAAGCAAAATGGGTAAAAGCAAAAGAAATTAAAGACATTTCGGGCTTCACACACGGTGTAGGTTGGTGTGCACCTCAGCAGGGTACATGTAAGCTCAGCCTTAACATCAAAGAGGGTGTTATTCAGGAAGCTCTTGTTGAAACAGTAGGTTGCTCAGGTATGACTCACTCAGCTGCTATGGCTGCTGAAATTCTCCCTGGCAGAACTATTCTTGAAGCTCTCAACACAGACCTTGTTTGTGACGCTATCAACACAGCAATGAGAGAACTTTTCCTCCAGATTGTTTACGGTCGTTCACAGAGTGCTTTCTCAGATGACGGTCTTGCAATCGGCGCAGGTCTTGAGGACCTCGGTAAAGGTCTTCGCTCACAGGTTGGTACAATGTACGGTACTCTTGCAAAGGGTCCTCGTTACCTTGAAATGACAGACGGTTATGTTACCGGTCTTGCTCTTGACGCTGACAACGAAATCATCGGCTACAAGTTTGTTAACTTCGGCAAAATGATGGACTTCATCAAAGCCGGCGACGATGCTAACACAGCATTTGAAAAGGCTCAGGGTCAGTACGGCAGAGTTGATGACGCTGTTAAGATTATCGACCCAAGAAAAGAATAAGGAGGAAAAAGACAATGGCTTTATTTGAATCATATGAAAGAAGAGAGAAACAAATTCTTGATGTTCTCGCTCAGTACGATATTAAATCAATCGAAGAATGCAGAGAAATCTGCCAAGCTAAAGGCTTTGACCCTTATAAAATCGTTGAAGGTATTCAGCCAATCTGCTTTGAAAATGCAAAGTGGGCATACACTGTAGGCTGCGCTATCGCTCTCAAGAAGGGTGTTAAGTCTGCTGCCGAAGCTGCTGCTGCAATCGGTGAAGGTCTTCAGTCATTCTGTATCCCTGGTTCAGTTGCCGACCAAAGAAAAGTTGGTCTTGGCCACGGTAACCTCGGCAAGATGCTCCTTGAGGAAGAAACCGAATGTTTCGCATTCCTTGCAGGTCACGAATCATTCGCTGCTGCAGAGGGTGCTATCGGTATCGCTGAAAAGGCAAACAAAGTAAGACAAAAGCCACTTCGTGTTATCCTTAACGGTCTTGGTAAGGACGCTGCTCAGATTATCGCAAGAATCAACGGCTTCACTTATATCGAAACTGAAATGGACTATTACACAGGCGAAGTTAAGGAAGTATTCCGCAAGGCTTACTCTGACGGTCTTCGTTCAAAGGTTAACTGCTACGGTGCAAACGATGTAACCGAAGGCGTTGCAATTATGTGGAAAGAAAATGTTGATGTTTCTATCACAGGTAACTCAACCAACCCTACTCGTTTCCAGCACCCTGTTGCAGGCACATATAAGAAGGAAAGACTTGAAGCAGGCAAGAAGTA
>UQEY01000071.1 GCA_900540235.1 uncultured Eubacteriales bacterium | reverse complement strand
GCTCAGCTTCGATAAGCTTCTGATAATATTTACTATTCATAAACTGTTTTTCAAACTTTACCCGAAGCTCGTCGGTCATATCATATCTGCCGATATTGTTTTTCTTTTTAAAAGCTTCATACTTTGGTGACACCATAGGGTGATTAATATTAATTCTGAACCCATAAGGGTTATTGAAAGTATGAACCATTTGAGTCTTTTCCTTTTCCGAATACTCTTTGAGCTTCTCCCATGCTGTTATGTAGTCCATTTAATCACTCCAATCTAAAGCTTGCCCACAATATCTGCAAAAAGGACTTGACCCGACAAGTGTTTTACAATTCGGGCAGATTGTTTCATTTAATTCTTTAATCGGCTTTTTTGGTGTCTGCTTTTCAAGGGCGGAAATAGCAATTTCAATTTCATCAATAAAAGTTTGTTTGAGAATATTATTATTTGCACTTGAAAATTTTGCCAATAATTCAATTACATCTTTCATTTTTTTACTCCTTTTCGTCTTTCTTATGTTTTAGCACTTCGCCTTGGTTTACTGAATTAATCACTTGTTCTTGATAGCTTTTTCCAAGTGCTTTTGCCACCGTCTTAAAATATGTAACTGTTTGCAAGGCAAGATTTGAATAATCTAAAACGATAACAGCCTTAACAAACATACCGACTTTTACTACGAGATACGAAACATCTTCGCTTGTTTTTCTTTCATACAGCTCATATTCGTCGCCCTTAAACGGTTCAAAATAAATCGACGGTACGAATACAGCACCTTTTGCTGTAAATATCGGTACGCACTCGTTCTTTCCGTCAAAGTCTGATACCCTTATTTCCGGCAAGCTTACATACGATTCGTTATCTGCAATATCGGATATGTCAAATTCAAGCGGAAAATCTTTCTTATCGAAAATTGTATTTTCCACCTCTAAAGGCTTTAACCCTGCGAAAGAGGTCAAGTATTGAGGCGTACAAATTGTACCGTCAGGCACTACAAACATTGCGTTGCCGGTACCGAGAAAATATATTTTTTCCGAATACTTAAAGATTAAAAACTTTCTGCTTTTTTTGCATAATTCTGTTACTTTTTCAAATTTCATTTTGAAAGTTGCTCCTTTTCGTCTTTTATTTTGAAAGTTGCTGTTTCATTTTGATACTTTTTGAAATTGTTTAAAACTTTGAGTTTTGATTTTGAACTTTTAGGTGTTTTCATTTTTCATCACCTCTGACACTCTTCTTTCCATTTGGAAACAATGCAATTATTGCATTGAAACTCATTACAGTAATCGCATATATTTATATCGTCATTAAATGCAGCGGCAAATATCCTTTTGAAATTTGGAATATCAATAGCCCTTTCGGGCGCTAACAATTCAAGAACCTTTTTCAAGTAACCTGTTGCGTTAAAATCACCGAAAATATCCGCTTTTCCAACCTGTTCCTTTGTTTCAGAATCGAGTACACCGACAATAACGCAATTACCGCTATCATCACTCACAAATTTAGGCTCGGTCTGTTCAGTTACATTCCCATTATTGTCAACTATTCCACGACCTAAATAGAAATTGCCTTTTTCTAAAAATATCATCAAATCACCTCACCCTGCTGCTACTGCGTTAAATTCTTTCATATTGTCGCAAGATTTATCACACAGCCATTTACAATTTGCCATAACAAGCGCTTTAGAAAACGGCGGCGGAACTGCGTTACCGCACCTTGCTACTTGCTTTGTCTTGTTATATTCCTTGCCGTTGCAATCCTTATCAATGATATAATCATCTGGGAACCCCTGCGCCTTGTATAATTCTTTAGGCTGCAGCATTCTCAGTCCGATATCAGATATAAAATACTCAACTCCGTTAATGCAGAAAATAAGCACCTGATTAGCCGATATATTCCAATCTGTGTAGGTGTTGAGCAGTTTTCTTATCTCGTTCCAATGTCCGAGGTTTTTGCTGTTGTATTCCCTCAAATAAACATCCGTCTTTGCGAAGTGATTTGCGTGAGCTGTTATAGTTGGAAGCGGCTCATTTAATGCCTTGCAATCCATATTTTTGCGAAGTATAGTCAAATAGCTTTCACATAAAAAATGGCGAGGTT
>UQEY01000070.1 GCA_900540235.1 uncultured Eubacteriales bacterium | reverse complement strand
AATCGCTTATGAGAAAATTTATTCAAACACGGAATTTCTTTAGACGATGTAGGGGTCGGCGTCCCCGACGACCCGTAATAAATTGGAGTTTACTAAAAAATCACCCCATCAAGCGCAAAAGCCCGGTGGGGTGATTTTATTATTTTAATCAATATTTAATAGTTAAAAGAGTGTACCTATATGGCGGGAGGGTAATAAAACCGTCGCATGGGGTTTCATCAAAAAGCGAATAGGAATTATCCCACTTTGTACCGACAAAAATGCGCTTAAAATCATGCGAATTATTAACCGCAACCAAAGCGGCGTCGTGCTCACTGTTTCTTGCATAGGCTATTACTCCGCCGTCGCAAAACACCTTTTCAAAATCACCGTTTACAAACGCTTTTGAACTGAGGCGAAGCTGACCGAGGCGCTTATACCATTTTAAAAGTTCCTCGTTAATATTATCCCACTGCATACATCCACGGTTAAACGGGTCTTTCATACCCTGCATACCAATCTCATCACCATAATAAATTGACGCAACGCCCGGCAAAGTAAACTGGAGAAGCGACGCAATTTTCATCATAGAAATGCCCTTTAAATAGTCATATTTTGAAAGGGTGTTATGTTTAAACTGCCACTCTCTGTCCCTGCCGTCGCTGTTTTCACCTGCAAGGCGGGTAATGGCACGCTCTGTGTCGTGAGTGCCGATATGGTTCATAAGAACAGACAAAACCTGCGGCGGATAATTTTCAACAATAGACATAATGCTGTTAAAAAATGCGTCGCCGTTTGCAAAGCGAACAAAATTGAGCACTGCATCGGCAAAAGGATAGTTCATAACGCTGTCAAGCTCTTCGCCGAGAAGATATTTTCGCCTTTGACCGTAGGCAAACTTATTGGTCGCATCCTCCCAAACTTCGCCTATAATTATTGCGTTTTCGTTCTCGTCCTTAACCGCTTTTCTCAAATCGTCAAGAAAAATATCCGGCAGTTCATCGGCAACATCAAGCCTATAACCTGCAATGCCGCACCTAAGCCATTTGCGAAGAATGCCGTCTTTGCCGCAGATATAATTTCGGTAGCTTTCATCTTCTTCAATAACCTCCGGCAAAAGCTTAATGCCCCACCAAGAATGATATTCATCCGGCCAATTAATAAATTTGTACCAAGAAAAATACGGACTTTCTTTACTGTTATACGCACCTATATCGTCATAGCTTGAATACATATTAAAATATCGGCTGTCGCAACCGGTATGACTGAACACACCGTCAAGAATAATGCTGATACCAAACTTTTCTTTCGCAATTTTGCAAAGATGCTTCAAATCTTCCTCATCACCCAAAAGGCTGTCAATCTTTTCATAATCGGCAGTGTCATACCTATGGTTAGAGTGAGATTCAAAAATTGGGTTAAGATAAATGCAGTTAACGCCCAAATCGGCAATATAAGGCAATTTCTTTTCAATGCCCTTTAAATCACCGCCGAAGTAATCGTTATTCCAAATGCCGTTCATCTGCTCCTCTTTCCAAAAAGGAGTGTCACCCCACTCTCTCATAACTCTTGTTTTCGGCACATTTTCCTTTGGTGTGCCCGAGTTATAAAATCTGTCAGGGAAAATTTGATACATAATTCCGCCCTTCAAAAAGTCAGGCGTTACAAAATTTTCATCATAAACAGTCTGCTGAAAATCAGCAAGTGAAGCATTGAGTTCGCCCCTGCCCTCTCCTGCATTTTTAACATAGCTTTTGCCCCAAGGGGTGTCAAGCTCAAAATGGTAAAAATAAAGACCTGGCGATGTGGCATAAAAATGAAGCTCCCAATATTCAAAATTGTCGCCGCACATACCTGCCCAAAACATATTGTAAAACTGAGTACTCTCGTTTTCTTTGGTTATGGCAAGGCATGCGCCTGAGCATTTCATATCCCTCGGCACAGTTATGCGAAACTTGCATTTTTCATTTGTAGCAATAGCCGAAATTATTGACTTGTAACTCTTATCTCGTGAATTATATATCTGCACTTACATTTTTCCTTTACAAAGCAAAGAGGCGAACACAGTTCGCCCCCTACGAAAATTTTCCATTTTGGGCTGCCTAAATGATGTAGACTACCGTAGGGGCGACCTGCGTGTCAAGAGTATGATTGTATACAGTTGTGTAGGATGATTGTATACAATTA
>UQEY01000069.1 GCA_900540235.1 uncultured Eubacteriales bacterium | reverse complement strand
TGTATACTATCATCTTGCACATGTGTTTACTATCATACTACACTATACATATCATTCGCCCGCATACAATCGGCAAACCGTTAATTATAATACACAAAAAGGAGACGCCCTTTCGCATCTCCTTAGACTTTTAACCGACTGAATTTGAAACTTCAACAGCCTTATTATAATTAAGTTTATCCGTTATATCAATCGTGTTTTTATCTTTCTTTTTCATTTCAACCTTATCGTTTACGCTTTCAGGTCGTTTGAAAGTAGGAACTACCGAGCGAAGCGCCTCACGAGCAATATCATCGTCACCCGAAGCACAAGCCGCTTTAAGCGTTTGAAGCTTAGCTTCCATCTCCAAAGTTGTGTGCGGTTCGTCACGCTCAATAAAAATCATACTGTTTTCGGTTTTATCAAGCTCTTCCGTTTTAACAAGAAGTTCTTCATAAAGCTTTTCACCGGGACGAAGACCCGTTTCAACAATTTCAACATTATTTACACCGGAAAGCCTAATCATATTTTCCGCAAGGTCGAGAATTTTAACCGGCTGACCCATATCAAGCACAAAAAGTTCGCCGTTGTGAGCCATAGCGCCTGACTGAAGAACGAGGGAGGCAGCTTCCGGAATTGTCATAAAGTAGCGAATAATTCTTTTATCAGTCAAAGTGACAGGTCCGCCGCTCGCAATCTGCTTTTTAAACAGAGGAATAACCGAACCGGCACTGCCGAGCACATTGCCAAACCTTGTTGCACTGCACTTAACCTTGCCCTTGGTGCTCTCGCTTTGAACGAGCATTTCGCACATCCTCTTTGTTGCGCCCATAACATTGGTTGGGTTAACGGCTTTGTCGGTTGAAACCATCATAAATCTTTCAGTGCCGTATTCTTCGCAAAGTTCAAGAAGATTTTTCGTGCCGAAAACATTGTTTTCAATCGCTTCAATACAGTTGTGCTCCATTAAAGGCACATGCTTATGAGCAGCGGCATTAATAACAATCTGAGGTCGGTACGCTTCAAAAACTCGTTTCATTGCGACTTTATTTGTTATCGACGCAATTTCAACCTGCAAATCAATCTCAGCGCCGTACTTAATTTTAAGTTCCTGCTGAACATCGTAAACACCGTTTTCATAAATATCAAGAATAACAATTTTCTTAGGTGAAGCCTTGGCAAGCTGACGGCAAAGCTCACTGCCTATTGAACCGCCGCCACCGGTGATTAAAACGATTTTATCTTTGTAATAATATTTCATCTTTTCGTCCGACACATCAATCGGCTTTCTGAAAAGCAAATCTTCAATATCGAACTCACGAAGATGCCTTTTACTGCCAGCCGACTGCATTGTAGGATAATCATAAATCTTAATTTTGCAACCGGTTTGCTTGTAATAATTAAAAAGTTCGTGTTTCCTTTGGGCATCAACAGTCGGAAGCGCAAATATTATTTCCTGCACACCGAAATCAGCCAAAATATCAAAAGTGGCTTCGTCTGCAGGATAAACAGGAACAGAGTTTATTTCCCTGCCGACTTTTTTTGCATTAATATCAACAAAGCAAACGGGAGTGTATGCGGCGTTGTTGTTGTTTTGAAGTTCCTCCATAAGACCTACGCCTGCGTCACCCGCACCGATAATCGCAATTTTTATCTTTTTAAAATCAGCTTTAATTGTAGGGTCAACATGAGCCACGGTAACTAAAAGAAAACGAAGGAATTTTCCCTTTACGCTTATATCATCGCAACACTTAAAGCAATACCTATATGCCATTCGCATTGCAAGAACCACAAGCGTGTCAAAAGTCATTACCGCAATAATTGTTGATATTGAAAATCTTTGAATATTCATCAAATGGCATATGCCGTATTCAAAACCTATGTAGAGGCACATACTGATTAAATCGGTAACAAGAAGCCTTATGTAGCACTGAATTCCGCCGTAGCGCCAAATTTGACTGTAAATTTTTCCGAAAAGCCTACAGAAAAATACTAAAAATGCAGAAACTGCAGTATTGATTATAATATCACGAATACTCATCGCTCTTATGCTTTTGTTGAGCAGAAAGAGCATACCGAATGTAGCTAAAAATACGATAGCATCATACAAAACAAGCGTCCATTTAACTTTAAATAACTGTTTAAACCTCATAAAACAGTACCCCCCCCCCGCATTTTTCACCACTTTTACGCAAAGTGTTCATTAATACAAATTTCATTCATATTTTAGCAGTCTTTGAATATTATACAATTTGTAAACCTTATTGTCAACCGAAACTTGTCGGTCAGCAAACATTTTTGCCGCCTTTTGTCGAATATTTTACACACTGTAAATTATTTCCAAGATAGGTAAATTATAGTTTAGAGGGCGAACGCAGTGTATAGTGTAGTATGATAGTAAACACATGTGCAAGATGATAG
>UQEY01000068.1 GCA_900540235.1 uncultured Eubacteriales bacterium | reverse complement strand
ACTGAGGGAGAGAAAAAATACAATGTGGCGTAGCCGTCAACCTATTATAAATTATTATTTAATATATTATATTTGACTTCTTAATAAAAACATAGTAAAATAAAGTGTATATAACTAATGGAGGAAAATATAATGGATAATTCAGAAAAAACATTAGACCAGCTTGTAGCTCTTTGCAAGGGCAGAGGTTTTGTTTACCCGGGCTCTGAAATCTACGGCGGTCTTGCAAATACATGGGACTACGGTCCGCTCGGCGTTGAGCTTAAAGAAAATATCAAAAAAGCCTGGAGAAAGAAGTTCATTCAGGAAAACCCATACAATGTAGGTCTTGACAGTGCTATTCTTATGAACCCTCAAACATGGGTTGCATCAGGTCATCTCGGCGGTTTCTCTGACCCTCTTATGGACTGTTGCGAATGTAAAACAAGGCACAGAGCAGACGATTTGATTGAAAGCTTTGACGGCACAAATGTTGCAGGTTGGAGCAACGAGGAAATGTCGAACTACATTAAGGAGCACAACATTCCTTGCCCTAACTGCGGCGCTCACAACTTTACAGACATTCGTCAGTTCAACCTTATGTTTAAAACTTTCCAGGGTGTAACCGAGGATGCTAAGGATGAAATTTATCTTCGTCCTGAAACTGCTCAGGGTATCTTTGTTAACTTTGCAAATGTTCAAAGAACAACAAGAAAGAAGATTCCTTTCGGCGTTGCTCAGGTTGGTAAATCTTTCCGTAACGAGATTACTCCGGGTAAATTCATCTTCCGTGTAAGAGAATTTGAGCAAATGGAACTTGAATTTTTCTGCAAGCCGGGTACTGACCTTGAATGGTTTGATTATTGGAGAAGTTTCTGCCGTGACTGGCTCTACTCTCTTAACATCAGCAAGGATAACCTCAGACTTCGTGACCACGACCAGGAGGAACTTTGCTTCTATTCTAAGGCTACAACAGACTTTGAGTACAAATTCCCATTCGGTTGGGGTGAACTTTGGGGTGTGGCTGACAGAACAGACTACGACCTTACTCAGCATATCAAAACAAGCGGCAAGAACCTTGAATACTTTGACCAAACTACCGGTGAAAAGTATGTTCCTTATGTTATTGAGCCGTCACTCGGTGTTGAGCGTTTGTTCTTAGCACTTCTTACCGAAGCTTATGACGAAGAAGTTCTTGACGAAGAAAAGAACGACAAGAGAGTTGTTATGCACTTCCACCCTGCTATTGCTCCGTTTAAGGCAGCCGTACTTCCTCTTTCAAAGAAACTTAACGAGCAGGCTACAGAAGTTTTTGCCGCTCTTTCAAAGAAATTTAATATTGACTATGACGACGCAGGTTCTATCGGTAAGAGATATCGCCGTCAGGATGAAATCGGTACTCCTTACTGCATCACTTACGACTTTGATTCGGTTGAGGACAACTGCGTAACTGTTCGTGACCGTGACACTATGGAACAGGTAAGGCTTCCGATTAACGAACTCGTTAAATTCATTGAAGAAAAAGTTGAGTTTTAATTTATCCAAAGGAGGATAAAGTTATGAACAACATCGACAGAAGCTTAGTTAAATCACAGGCTAAACAAATTATCAAAAACAAAGTATTTGTTTTGTTTTTAATCAGTGCAATAGTATTGATTCTTGTAAACGGTATCTCGGCAGGCGTCACTTTGTATACAAGCAGTGATGACTTATTCGGTCCGAGTGGTGACAGCAGCTTCAGTGACAATCAGTCGGGTCAAAACACACCGGATGACTTTTTTAAATATTTCAACGGCGGTGACGATTCAGGCAGTTACAATTACGGTGACAGTTCGTCAAGTGACAACCCGATTGAAAATTTCGGTCAAAACAGCAATCAAAGTTATTCAAACAGCAGTAATTTGAGCTTACCTGATAAATTAAGCGTAAAAACTGCTTTGACTCCGTCAACTGTCAGCGTAAGGAGTCTTACTGTTCTTTCAATCATTCTTTCGCCGCTTCTCATTTCTCTTTACGGTTTGTATGTAGTTCTTATTAAGCGTGACCCAAATGAGGAATTCAAGCTCGGCGAAGAAATCAAGAATATTTTTAAAACTTCTTTTGACGCAACCTACGGTCATAAAATTGTAGTTTTTATTTTAAGAAATTTATTTACGACACTTTGGGCTATACTGTTTATTATTCCGGGTATTGTGTATAATTACAGTACATACTTTGCATACCAAATTTTGTGTGAAAGCCCGAATATGAAGCCGACAGAGGCTCTCAGGCTTTCTAAAAAGATGGTTACAGGCAACAGAGGCGAGTTGTTTGCTCTTGACCTCAGTTTTATCGGATGGGGATTTCTTTGTGCAATTACCTGCGGTATCGCAAGCATTTATGTAATTCCTTACTATTTCACCACTCAGGCTCTTTATTATGAAAACTTCAAAATTCGAGCATTGCAGGAGGGCAGAATTACAGAAGATGACTTCCTTAGCCAGGAAGAAAAAGCGCAGAAATACGCTTTCACCGGCAATGCGGACTATTACAACTCAAATGTAAATAACGAGCAGGCATCGCAAAACAACGCAAACTATTATTACAACCCTGCGCAAAACAGCGAAGCTCAGGCTCAAAGCGAAGAGCCAAAAACCGATAATACTACACAGCAGTATGCATACAGACCGCAAAATACAGAACCTCCAAAAGAGAATGAACCTGTACAAAGCGGCGAGTATCCGTCATATACAAATACAGACGAAAATAATCAGTAAAAACAATCAATAAAAAATGGGGCGAACACAGTTCGTCCCATTTTTCATATAAATTATTGTTTATCTTAACATCGGTTTCTCTCCTATCGACGGCGAAGCCGCCA
>UQEY01000067.1 GCA_900540235.1 uncultured Eubacteriales bacterium | reverse complement strand
TCAATACAAAATTTGACGCACCACCGTACGACAAATTTTGAAAAGGAGGAGCAACAAAGTGAATGAGAGATAAATTTCAAATCAAATATTAAAGAAATTTGTCACGAATGATATGGAGTTTGTGACGACGCAAACTATAATTTATCAATTTAAAACATCACACTCTTGTCCCTTTGGGTGGAACACGCCTGTACACCTTTCGCAAGCGCCGTGGCTACATTTTCCGCAAACATTAGTGCCACACTTACCGCAGCAATGCGCTGAATTTGGGCAAAGCTCAAAATCGCCGCCGCTTATTTTAATTGATTTTCCGTTTACAAGCGAGTCAGAGATTTTATATCTTGCATTTTCATAAATTGAAGCAATGGTTGAACGGGCAACTTCCATTTGAAGCGCACATTCCTGCTGAGTTAAACCGAGGTAGTCAATAAGCCTCAGCGTTTCATACTCGTCAAGCGAAAGCTCAACAATTCCCCTGCCGTTTTTAATTTTTATAAATTCGGTTATATCAGGCTTAAAACAAATGGTTCTTGCCTTTTTCGGTCTTGCCATAGTAACTCCTTAACAAAAAATAATCAACACATTAATTATACACAATTTGTGACATATGTCAATTTATTGTAACAAAAAAGAGTAGGAATCAACCTACTCTTTTAATTTATGCATTTGAAGATTTAAGCATTGAAACAATAACTTTTTTAAGTTCCGCCTTATCAAAGTATGGGAGCGGTTCAATAAGAGCGTCAATACATCCTGCGACTGCAAAGGTAATTGTTGAAACCTCAAAATAATTGAATTCCAAGCTGAAATTATTACTGTCTGAAATTGAAGAAACAAGATTTTCTTTAAGCAGTTTTATTGCCGGAGCGCAAATTGAACTTGCCTTGAACTTGGAAAGGTAATCAATATTCTTTTCCACCTCGTCAAGAAGCTTGTCAACCGCAGGTTCAGGATCACGCTTAATGTCGTAATAATTTATACGCTTTGAAATGTCGATTATGCCGTTCATAATGATTTGGAAGCAATTTTGCAAACAGTCCTCCATACTCTTATAATGGAGATAAAATGTACTTTTATTGATATCTGCTCGTTTGCAAAGCTCGAGGACGGTGATTTTGCTGGTATCCTTTTCAACCATTAAATCAAGAACAGCGTTGAACACGGCTGTGCGTGTCCTTTTAATTCTTCTGTCCATAATTCTTCTCCTATTAAATTTATAAAGCACACTGTTGAAACATATTGTGACACAAAAGGCTTAAAAATGCAACTGTTTGCCGTAAAATCGACATATCACACAAATTCGTTGCGCATTTTTTGTACAAAAAGACAACAATTTGTTTATTATAAGTCATAATCACGCAATATGCATAACATTTATAAGAAATAGCCAAGCCAAGCCGTAATAAATAACAACCGCCACCAAATCGTTAACCGTAGTAATTAACGGACCGGAAGCCACGGCAGGGTCAACTTTAATTTTATTAAAAAGTATCGGAACAAGTGTGCCCACAAGGCTTGAAACAATCATTGCAAGAAGCAGTGAAATACCCACGCAAAACGAGATTAAAAATGCGTGAGTTACATCGTAACCCTTAAACAAATAAACATAAATACCGAGGAAAACAAACGCAAGAACTCCTAAAAGAATACCGTTTGTAAAGCCTACCTTTGCCTCTTTAAAAACAAGCTTTGCTTTATCTTTCGCTTTGAGTTCCTCGTCCATAAGCACACGAATAGTTACTGCAAGCGACTGCGTGCCGACATTTCCCGCCATATCAAGAATTAATGACTGAAAGCAAATAACTATAGGAAGAATAGCAACCACGCCTTCAAATGCACCCACAACGCTTGAAACAAGCATTCCTAAAATAAGAAGCACAATGAGCCACGGCAAACGCTTTTTAATGCTCTGCTTCAAAGTTTCGTTCAGGTCTTCCTCAGCGGTCAAACCGGCGAGTTTTGCGTAATCTTCGCCCATTTCATCGTCAACCGCTTCAACAACATCCTGCGCCGTAATAATGCCGATTATTTCTTTGTTGTCATTTAACACAGGAAGGGAATCTTCGGCGTAGTCTTTGATTTTTTCAATACTATCCGATATTTTTTCGTTTGCAAGAAGATAAGGATAAGAATAAATAATTATTGAGTCGAGTTCGTCATTTTGCCTTGCTATAATCAAATCTTTTAAATCGATAGCACCGCTGAATTTTTCATTTTCATCAACGACATAAATAGTTGAAATATTGTCGTTATCGCCTGCCTGCTTAATAAGTTCGTGCATTGCAGAGCGTATATCAAGCGTTTTAGAAATGCAGATATAATTGGTTGTAATTAAACTACCGATTTCATCCTCGTCATAAGAATTAATAAGCCTGATATCGGCTTTTACATCTTCGTCAAGGTTTGGACGAATTTTTTCCTTAACACTTTCATCAACTTTTTCAAGCAAGTCGGCGGCATCGTCCGAGTCCATTTCATTAATAATATCGGCAAGCTTTTTTGCGTCGAGTTCGTTAATAAACTGCTGCGGCTCCTCAACATAAGCCAAAATCTCCGAAACCCACTCATCGCCTAAAACATCATAAAGCGCCAAGCGCTCGCTTTTTGTTAAATATTCAAGGCTTTGTGCTATATCGTTTTCGTGGTAGTCGTTAAGTTTTTCGATTAATTCGTCTTTTTTTAAATTGCTCCTGATAATAGATACAATCTCATCAATATACTTAGGAGCATTTAATGTTTTGTTTTCCATTTCAGCCTCCGTTCTCCCTCTAAAAAAGGGTATAAAAAAACCATCGTGTAAAATTACACAATTAAATTAATAGTTGTGACATTCTCTGCGACGGAAAGGCTTGAAATATTATATTAAAGCAAAAAAATACAGACACTTGTAATTTTTTCAAACTCTTGCCCATCACCAAAGATACTTCGATTATCACAACTGTCCATATATTTCGCCTCCTTGTTTTTGAAATCAACAAGATTATAGCACCGAAAATTAAATTTGTCTATGAAAAGATTATAAATTATAGTTTATCTTAACATTGGTTTCTCTCCTATCGACGGCGAAGCCGCCACTTCCCTCGTCAGAGGGAAGCAAG
>UQEY01000066.1 GCA_900540235.1 uncultured Eubacteriales bacterium | reverse complement strand
CACCTATAAAATGTTGTCAAAAGAAAAAACAAATGAAGTTGCGGATATGATAAACGCTTCATATTTGCACACTGATGTATTTGTTTCTGCCGACTATATAAATGGTCTTACTGAAACAAAGGTGTATTTCCCTGAGCTATGGATTGGCGCTTTTGACAATAATAAATTAGTAGGTTCAATTATATGTGATTTAGATACGAAGATTGGTGAAGGTATTATTGAGTGGTTACAGGTTTTGCCGGAATATAGAGAAAAAGGAATTGCCTCTGTACTTTTATGCAAAGCATTAAATATATTAAAGCTAAATGCAAATTTTGCAACTGTATCAGGCGAATGCGATAACATTACAAACCCTGAAAGCGTTTATCGCAAATGTGGATTTGTAGGTAATGATATTTGGCATATACTAACAAAACGCTGATTTCAATTTGCAAGTAATCGCAAAGAAAAAATTTACTATACCAAACAATTATCAAACCTATCCATGGTACTATATAATCTAAGAATAATATTTTGAGGTAAAAAATGCTTAACAAAATCATTGATAAAAAGGCACATAAGGAACAAGAATTATATTTCAAAGTGCAATCGATTGCAAAGAGCACTATTGATTACGCAAAAGAAATTATCAAACCGGGTTTGAATTTAGTTGAATTAAGAAAAATGTGCGAAAACAAAATATTTGAACTTGGTGCAGATTCTTTTTGGTATTACAATGTTGGAGCATTTATATTTGCAGGTGATGAAACAACTAGGTCTGTTTCAGGAAAAGATTATATAACCTCTGATTATATTATAAAAAACAATGATATAATCACTATTGATTTAAGTCCGCAAATCAAAAATATATGGGGCGATTATGCAAGAACAGTAATTATACAAAACGGCAAAGTTGTAGATAAAATTAATCAAATACAAAACACCGAGTGGAAAAGTGGTTTGTTAATTGAGGAAAAGTTGCATAGTGAGCTTTTCAATTATGCCACAAGCAATACTACGTTTGAAGAATTATATTATCATATGAATAAATTTATCAAGAAATGCGGATATCTAAATCTTGATTTTAATGGCAATTTAGGCCATTCGATAGTAAAAAACAAAAACCACAGAATTTACATTGAAAATGGCAACAAGAAAAAACTTGGCAATGTAAAATATTTTACATTTGAGCCTCACATAGCTCTTCCTAATTCTGATTATGGATATAAAAAAGAAAATATCTATTATTTTAACAACGATAAATTGGTAGAATTGTAACAGTCACAATGTATTAAATAAGAACAATAAATACATACTTATTGGCGTCTTTTATCTTGCGACCTTGCAAGGCTGAACACTGAAAATCAGGAAAATTAATTATAATTGCTCTATAATGTAATCACACGGAGAGGGGGAAAAGCAATGGATTGGCTGACAGGAATACAAAATGCGATTAACTACATTGAGGAAAATCTGACAGAAAAAATCGACTATGATGAAGCTGCAAAACAAGCATCTTGTTCAAGTTTCTATTTCCAAAGAATTTTCAGTATTTTGTGCGGAATAACTCTTGGAGATTATATTCGCAACAGACGACTTACTCTTGCCGGAAATGAGTTGAGCGCAACTGATAACAAAGTGATCGATATCGCTTTGAAATACGGCTATGAAAGTCCCGAGAGTTTCACAAGAGCCTTTTCAAAATTTCACGGAGTTACACCTTCCGATGCAAAAAAAGATGGCTCTAAACTCAAATCCTTTTCTCCACTTTCCGTGAAAATAACATTAAGCGGAGGCAATATAATGGATTACAAGATTATCGAAAAGGCTGCATTTGACATCATTGAAAAGGTAGAAGCACATACCGTTGATAACTCTGAAAATGCGAAAAGCATTCCTGACTTTTGGACGAGATCACATAATGACGGTACGGTAAAAAAATTATTTGATACTACAACTGACAGAACCTACATTTTCGGTATATGTTACGGAAATCTACCGAAAAATGCAAAAACATTTGATTATTCTATTGCGGCGAAATGCGATGAGAACACAACAGTACCAAAAGGGTTTAGAAAGAACACTATTCCTGCAAGAACTTGGGCAATATTTGAGTGTAAAAGCGCTATGCCGAATGCTATTCAGGATAAGTGGCACAAGATTGTTTCGGAATTTTTTCCTACATCGGGATATGAGCCAACCTATGAAATGGATATAGAAGCCTATACTGACGGAAATATGGGCAGCCCTGATTATCGCAGTGAGATTTGGGTTCCTGTAATTAAAAAGTATTGATGTTAGCAAATATTTGTGGTGGTCACATTTTCAAGTGCTGGGTCACATTTTCGTACAGGTGGTCACATCATATCAAATATGCTGTACAAAGACATTAAAGACATCCTTAATCGGATGTCTTTCTTTTTATATTCACTTACTCCTTAAAAGTAAGGCTTGAATAATACGGAGTTTGTGACGACGCAAGCCATAATTTATGCATATTGGAAAGTAAAAGCGGAAAAATAATATCGGTGGTAAAATGGCGGATGATAATTTCAAGCTTTCAGTTGACTTGGCTAAACAAACGATTGAATGTGGCGGTGAAGTGAGCAGAAGCGAAGAAACGATTAGAAGAATTAATCAAAACGACTGTTCCGTTTTTGCTTTGCCGAGTTTGATTGTTGCGCAAAAAGGCAATGAAACGCAGGTAAGGCGCATATACAAAAGCGAGATAAATTTGGTTTCGCTTGCGAGGATAAACAGCGTATCGAGGAAGCTTGCAAACGAAAGCAATGTGATAAAAAATTACAAAGCTGTTGAAGCCGATATATTTTTAAAGATATGCGATTTTTTAGCCTGCGCAAGTTTTTCTGTCTTTTTTGGCGGAAACATTACCGACGCTGTATTATCGGGTATTATTGCGACGATAATAAGCACGGCAAAATTCAATAAACTTTGTTTAAATCAATTTTCAAATAATCTTATTAGTTCATTTATCGCAGGGGTTTTATCATTTGTGCCGATTTTGTTAAATGTGAATGTACATCAAGACAAAATAATTATAGGCACGATTATGCTGTTTGTACCGGGTTTGACTGTTGTTAATGCGATAAGAGATATGATGAACAGCGACTTACTTGCAGGGATGTATGAGCTTTTCGCAGCGATTATGTCGGCGCTTTCAATCGCTTTCGGAATTGCGGGCGCATTCTGGCTGTTTGGAAAAATATGATTAAAAAGATATTATTTTGCACGCTCGGTTCAATCTTTTTCGCATTTGGAATGAAAGTGCCTAAAAATTGCATTTTGTATGTTGCGGTAGGTTCGCTGATAACGGCAAGTTGTGAAATTGGACTAAGCAGTTATTACGGCGAACTGATTGCCTGCTGCACAGCTATGATTTGCCTTGTGATTTTTTGTGAAATGATTGCGAGAATAAAAAAGATACCCACAACGATAATTATTATGCCGTCCACCATTCCCCTGCTGCCCGGAAGTTCGATTTACTACGCTATGCTTTATGCAATTACGGGCGTGAATGAAAAGTTTTTTGAATATACAAAATCAACGGTCTTAACAGGTCTTGGAATATCACTCGGCGCTGTAATAGGGTCTGTTTTGATTAAGATTATAGATAACAGAAAAAAGAGATTGCAGTGACGCAATCTCTTCAGACTGTCGATAAAGTGGCTAAACCGTGCCGAGTTTTAAAAATTCAGTAGGA
>UQEY01000065.1 GCA_900540235.1 uncultured Eubacteriales bacterium | reverse complement strand
TTTCTAAATGTTTGAAACTTTGGTGCGGTTATGGCTGCTTATTCACAACCGCAAATTATAATTTACCATTCTTTGTTTCGCTTAATACATCCCTCAACATGGTCGATAAATTGTTTTGCGCCACGAGGTGAACGGCCGCCTCGTCTTGTTGCCCACTGGTCAGCCTTAAACAAAAGCTTATCCATATCTACGCCGTGGTCTGCAAAATGTCTGTCAGTTGCAAGTTTTTCAACAATGTCAAGATATTCTTTCTTGTCAGGGTTAAGGAAAGTAATGGTAAGACCGAACCTGTCGGAAAGGCTCAACTGCTCCTGCATTGTATCGCCACGGTTGACATCATTTTCCCTGTCCGAGAAGTTTTCTTTTATAAGATGACGGCGATTAGAAGTTGCATATATAATTGTATTTGGCTGTTTGCCTGAAAGTGAACCCTCAAGCGCCGCTTTAAGTTCACTGAATGAAGTATCGTTTGAATCAAAGCTCAAGTCATCGATATAAATAATAAACTTCATCGGTGAATCTGCTATTTGCTCTCTTATAAGCGAAAGGTCGGCAACGGCACTCTTCGGTATTTCAATCATCCTAAGTCCTTGCTGCCAATATTCGTTAAGAATAGCGTGAACGGTCGAACTTTTACCTGTTCCCCTATCGCCGTAAAGAAGAACATTGTTGGCAGGGTGGCCGGCAATAAAGCTTTCTGTATTATCAATAACTTTATTGCGCTGAAGTTCGTAATTTTTCAAATCGGTCAAACGAATAGCGTCGATAGAATTAACCGGTGTAATTTCCTCATCTCGCCAAGTGAATGCGATATTCTTTGCATACATACCGTAGCCGTAAGTTTTGTGATAATTAACAAGCTCGTCGATTTGTTTATCCCAATGGTCTTTGAGCGGTTCAACTGCTTTGCCAACTTCCCAACCCGGCAATGTAAGCAAAATTTCTTTCACATCATCATCGTCAACACCGTTTGCAATATCCTGAGCATTGATTGAAGCAATTTCTTCAAGCTTTGCAAGGTCGCTTTTAACGGCGTTCATAACGGCTAATGAAAGCTCGCCTGCTTTATCTGCGCAAGCCGCTTTTGTAAATATATTATCATTAGTTAAAATCAATTTTGAAATATGCTCTTTAAGTGATTCACTGCTTTTTGCAAGTTCCTTAAAAAAGTAGCTTTGAAGCGCCACGGTATCCTCATCCTCGTCACAAAGCAAATCATAGAGAGCCGAAAAAACATCATCCTCTTCAAAATCGTAAATACAAAGTGATTCAATATAATATTTAAGTTTAGTTACCTTTCTCATTGTCAAACACCTCCACGACAGATTAGGTATCTTATATATACCTATAATATAGCAATTTTGTTCACAATTTACAAGTAATACGGAAAATTTCATAACATTGAACAAATATAAAGCTAATAAAGTCGCATTTTTGTTGTAAGATGTCTGATATCTTCTTGACACGCACCATACAAGTGTGTTATCATACAACACAAGAGGTGTTCATATGGGCAATTCATCAAGGCTTGCAGACAGCACTGCAAAGCAAATATTAAAAATGATTGAGGAAGAAGAACGATTTTCCGTCGGTGACAAATTACCAAACGAAAATGACTTTGCGGCAGAGCTCGGCGTCAGTCGTTCCACCCTCAGAGAAGCAGTTAAAGTTCTTACTACTTACGGCATTTTGGAGATTAAGCGTGGCAAAGGTACATTCGTAACCTCCAATACCATTATTGATTCAAACGATTTAAGCGACATCACTTCCGGTCTTGACGATTTATTTGAAATGAGGCTTATGTTTGAGCCTGATTGCGCTTATTATGCGGCTTTAAGGGCTACAGATGAGGAAATTCGCATTATCTGTGAATGTGGTGAAGCAGTCGAAAGAAAGATACTTTCAGGCGAAGACAGAACGGTTGAAGAACAAAAATTTCACGAAAGTATCGCAAACGCAACCCACAATGCTTTTGTTAAGCAATTTATACCCATTATTTTTAATGCAATCAAAAAGGGTGTTGTTGTTATGATGAAAGACAGTGATGTGAGCAAGGATAATATGAGCGATGACAGGTTGATTATGGACTTTATCAAAAAGCGTAATCCCGACGGCGCAAGAACAGCTATGAGGCTTCATATCATCCACGCAATGGAAGGTTTGCAAAAAAATTAAAATTAGGTATTGACATTAGACAACAGACAAGCTATAATGAAAATTGTTAAAGATATTCGGCGTGTGGTCGGACAACCGAAAACCGCTGATATTCAAATATTTAAATATAATTTATTTTTGGAGGAAACAAAAATGGCAGAAGAAGCTAGACTTTTTTACGAATCAGATTGTAATCTTGATGTACTTTCAGGTAAGACTGTTGCTATCGTAGGCTTTGGTTCACAGGGTCACGCACACGCACTCAATCTTCACGAAAGCGGTGTTGATGTAATCGTTGGTCTTTACAAGGGTTCAAAATCTTGGAAGAAAGTTGAAGACCTCGGTTTAAAGGTAATGGAAACAGCAGACGCAGTTAAGGCTGCAGATGTAGTTATGATTCTTGCTCCGGATGAGAAGCAGGCTGCTATTTACAAGAATGATATCGAACCAAACCTTACAGAGGGTATGGCTCTTGCATTTGCTCACGGTTTCAACATTCACTTCAAACAAATCGTACCTCCTGCAAATGTTGATGTATTTATGATTGCTCCTAAGGCACCGGGTCACACTGTTCGTTCAGAATACAAAGAGGGCAAAGGTACTCCTTGTCTTGTTGCTGTATATCAGGATGCAACAGGTCATGCTTGGGATATCGCTCTTGCTTACGGCGCAGGTATCGGTGGCGCTCGTGCAGCTATCCTTGAAACAACATTTAAGTGTGAAACCGAAACTGACCTCTTTGGTGAGCAGGCTGTTCTTTGCGGCGGTGTTACAGCTCTTATGAAGGCTGGTTTTGAAACACTTGTTGAAGCAGGTTATGACCCAAGAAACGCTTACTTTGAATGTATCCACGAAATGAAGCTTATCGTTGACCTTATCTATGCCGGCGGCTTCAAGGAAATGAGATATTCAATTTCTAACACTGCTGAATTCGGTGATTACGAAACAGGTAAGAGACTTGTTACTGACGAAACTAAGAAAGAAATGAAGAAAGTTCTTGAAGAAATTCAGGACGGTACATTCGCTTCTAAGTTCATCACTGAAGCTAACAACGGTTGGGCTCACTTCAAGGCTAAGAGAGAAATGGAAGCTAACCATCAGCTTGAACAAGTTGGCGAAAAGATTCGTTCAATGTATAGCTGGTACGGCGAAAACAAATACGCTGAAAAGTAATTTGTTAATATCAAAAATTAAACGGTCTGCTTTTGCAGGCCGTTATTTTTTTATAAAAGCTAATTCTTTATTTTATATTAACAACTCTCCACTTTTAATATGTTATTATAAATATGAGGTGGGAATATGAAAAACAAAATCATAAGGTCAATAATTTCAGTAATAGGCTTATTATTCATATTATTTTATATAGGTCCGTTAATTTCACCGGGTGAATACAATATTGGGTTAATCACCGGTTTAGGCTTTGGAATTTTGCTCGTTTTATACGCAATTTTCTTTAACAAAGTAAATCTGCTTATAAGAAATATTAGTAAAAAGAAAGTCGGGAAAGCTTTTTTAGGTATCATTTCAACAGCAGTTGCACTTTGTTTATGTATCGGCATATTTACATTCGGCAATGTGCTCAAATGCAGTTTTAAAACCAACGAGGCAAGCGATGTCGCTATCGTTCTCGGCTGCATTGTTAACGGCGATGAACCGGGTATATTTTTGCGTGGAAGAATTAATGCGGCGTATGATTATTTAAACGAAAACCCGAATTCCATTGCAATTCTCAGCGGCGGTCAAGGAAATGGTGAATTAATCAGCGAAGCAAAATGTATGTACAATGAACTCGTAGCAAAAGGAATTGACAAAGAAAGACTTTACATTGAGGATAAATCAACCTCAACAAAGGAAAATTTCAAATATTCTGCCGAAGTTATGAAAAATAATAACATAAAATGCGATAAAATTACTGTTATTACAAATGATTTTCACGAGTACAGAGCGAGTCAATTTGCTAAAATAAACGGACTTACTCCGCTTAGATATCCAAGCAAAACACCGTGGAACGGATATATGCCATTTGCAACAAGAGAAATTTACGGAATAATTTACCAAATATATTTAAAACGATAAATTATAGTTTGCAATCGGTTGACGGCTTTCAGCCACATTATAGTTTTTCT
>UQEY01000064.1 GCA_900540235.1 uncultured Eubacteriales bacterium | reverse complement strand
GGCGGCTTCGCCGTCGATAGGAGAGAAACCGATGTTAAGATAAACAATAATTTACCATAAAAAATACACAGTCCCGAAGAACTGTGTATCAATAACTTTATTATTTTTTCTTATTTTTAGGAGCGTTCAACTTTTGTTCATATACAGCCGTAACTTCTTCAACAGGACCCTGCGAAATAATCTTACCGTGTTCGAGCAAAATCGCCGTATCGCAAATTTCCATAACCTGGTCAATGCTGTGAGAAACGAAAAGTACGGTAACACCTTTGTCAAAAAGAGATTGAACTTTTGCAAGACTCTTTTTTCTGAAGCCTGCGTCACCGACTGAAAGAACTTCATCAAGGATAAGCACATCCGGTTCGACAGCCGTTGCGATTGAGAAACCGAGCCTTGCTTTCATACCGCTTGAATAGTTTTTAACAGGAACTTCAATAAAATCGCCGAGTTCGGAAAATGCAACTATCTCATCGTACTTCGACTGAATAAACTCTCTTGAATAGCCCAAAATAGCGCCGTAAAGGAAAATATTTTCCTTGCCGGAATAGTTGCCGTCAAAACCTGCGCCGAGTTCAAGAAGCGGAGCAATAACACCCTGTTTTTCAATCTTGCCTTTAGTCGGTTTATACACGCCTACTATTGTTTTTAAAAGTGTACTTTTACCGGCACCGTTAAGACCCATAATGGCAAGGTGTTCGCCCTTTTTAACCTCAAAGCTTATATTTTTTAATGCGTCGAATTTATTGTATTCGAGCTTGCCTGTAATAAACTTAATGGCATATTCTTTAATGTTGTCCACTTTTTCTTTATTAAGAATAAACGACATTGTAACATCATCAACTTTGATTGCAACATCATTATCCATTAAAACACCACCCAATCGTTTTTTGCGCAAAACTATCTTTCACGCTTCAACTTCCAGCTTATTGCCAAAAGCACCAATGTTATCAAAATAAGGCACGCACCGCAAGCGGCAACTGCACCGATTGATGTGCTTATATAAGCATCAATCGCATTTTTGATAAACATAGGATATATATCTATAGATTTTATACTGAATATTATCAGCGCAATTATTGAAGCAAGCAAATCGGCAATACCCGCACTGCAAAACGAGACGCCGATACTCCTTATACTTCTGTATTCCCTCTTGCCGGTAAAGAAAAGCATTGAGCCGAACACCAAAGTAAGAAAAACAGAAGCCGCAACAAATATATTCACGCCGATTTTGCCGACATTGAAAGCTGTTTCAATATATTTTGAGCCGGGCATAACAAGCTGAGCATTGATAAATTCATCAATATTTTGAACCTGAGAATTAACCGCTTCCTCGTTATATTCAAAACCGGAAGCTTTGACCTGCTTCACAATTTCCGCCTTAATGTCATTACAGAGCGCTGCAACATCTTGCTTTGAGCTTGCTTTCGTGTATCCTGTTTTCGACTTAAACTCACTCGCCGCAAAAGATTTTGCAACAGCTTCAACTTTCGCCTGACTGATTATATCATTAATATTCTCGTCATTCAAGCCATTTTTTAAAAAGCCGTCTTTTGTAAAAGTAATAATATCTTGCCTGAGAGCGGAAACGGCTGCATAAGAAGTGAATTTGTTTTCAATCATATTGCCGTTTATTATCGCACCTTTGGCAACGCAGGCGATACTTAACAAAACAAGAGATAAAAAGAGGAAAAACGAAAGTATCTTTCTTCCTATAAAATCAGACTTTGTATCGTGGAGTTTACTGCTCATTTGCATTTACCTCCTCGTTGGTTTTATTAAGCAAAGCATAAAAACATTTACCGCCGTTTTCACTGTAGTTTGAAAAAATACTGTAAAGCACTAAATCACAGTCATAATCATTAACTTTTTCGTCGCCTTTTTCAGCTTCAAAACAGTCAACTACTTCATAGCTTATAACTTTATCTTTTGATGTTACGGTTACTTTATCACCGATTTTTACATATTTTAACGATTTAAAATATGTTTCGTCGTATCCGCCTACAATATCTTTTTTGCCGCTTATAAACGGTTTTTGATTTTCCTTGCTAGAAACACCGACGCCGTATCTGAGCGAAGCTCTGTTAAGACCGAAATAAACCGATGCGTTAACGCCTCTGCTTTCTATTGATATGTTAGCAATAAGTGTGCCGTATTGAAGTTCGTCTTTTGAAATATTTGCATATTCCCCGTTTTCTTCGACAACCAAATCACGAACCTGCATAGGCATTTGACTTTCAAGCTTATGGACAAAATCGCACGCCGTTTTGTTTACGGCAAAAACACAAACTATCATTGCAACAAGGGAAATAACAACCAAAACCGTTACTTCCCTTGCAAAATCATTAGGTGATTTACGCCTGCGATGAGAGTGCCTTTTTTTACTCTTCTCATTCGTATCGTTCATATATTAACTCCGCTTAGTCTTCAAAAACAGCACCCTTTGCGCCGCTTGTTACATGCTGTGCATAACGCTTGAGGTAACCTGTAAGTTCCTGAACCGGAGGATGCCATTTAGCTTTTCTCTCGGCAAGAACTTCGTCAGAAACATTAACTTTAAGAACTCTTGCAGGGATATCGATTTCAATTTCGTCGCCGTCCTCAACAAGAGCAATAGTACCGCCCATTGCAGCTTCAGGGCTGATATGACCGATAGATGCGCCACGGGTAGCACCCGAAAAACGACCGTCGGTAAGAAGTGCTACGGATGAGCCAAGACCCATACCGATAATAGCAGAAGTAGGAGAAAGCATCTCTCTCATACCCGGGCCGCCCTTAGGACCTTCATATCTGATAACAACAACATCACCTGCAACAACCTTGCCGCCTGTGATAGCTGAAATAGCATCTTCTTCACTGTTGTAGCACTTAGCAGGGCCTTTATGCTGCATCATTTCAGGAGCAACTGCGCCCTTCTTAACTACAGCGCCGTCCATTGCCAAGTTGCCGGTAAGAACAGCGATACCGCCGTCTGCTGAGAATGGGTCTTCAATCTTACGAATAATAGTTCCGTCAGCGTCAGGTGCTTTTGCAATTCTGTCTGCAACAGTGCCGTTAACGGTAAGTGCGTCTGTGTTAATCATACCGCCTCTTGCAAGTTCCTTAACAACTGCCTGAATACCGCCTACATCGTTAAGGTCGGTAATAAATACAGAAGATGCAGGGTTAAGTTTACAAATCTGTGGTGTCTTTCTGCCGTAAGCGTCAAGCTCTGCAAGGTCAATATCGTGACCTGCTGCGTGGGCAATGGCAGTAAGGTGAAGAATAGTATTTGTTGAGCAACCGATAGCCATATCAGTACGCATTGCGTTTTCAATAGCTTTTTCGGTAATGATGTCTGACGGTTTAATGTCCTCTTTAAGGAGGTCCATAACTCTTTCGCCTGCCTGCTTGGCAAGTCTGAGCCTTGCACTCATAACAGCAGGAATAGTGCCTGAACCCGGAAGTGACATACCGATAGTTTCGGTAAGGCAGTTCATTGAGTTTGCTGTATACATACCTGAGCAAGAACCGCAAGTTGGGCAAGCGGTAAATGCACAAGATTCAAGATTTTCATCGCTCATTTTGCCTACTGCGTTAGCGCCGACATATTCAAACTGCTCTGAAAGACCGATACGGTTTGTAGTTTCGGTGCTCTTACCCGGAAGCATAGGACCGCCGCTGATAAAGATGCAAGGCAAATTAAGCCTGCAAGCGGCAAGAAGCATACCCGGTACAATCTTGTCACAGTTAGGGATAAATACAATAGCATCAAGAGGATGAGCAGTAAGCATAACTTCAATAGAATCTGCAATAAGCTCTCTTGAGCAAAGTGAATATTTCATACCCTTGTGGTTCATAGCGATACCGTCGCAAACACCGATAGTGTTAAATTCAAACGGAACACCACCTGCATTTCTGATACCCGCTTTTACCTGCTCTGCAATTTTGTCAAGATGCATATGACCCGGAATGTAGTCGCTCTTTGAGTTAACAACGGCAACAAAAGGTCTTTTCATTTCAAGTTCGTCAATACCGAGTGCTCTTAAAAGAGAACGGTGCGGCGCCCTTGACGGACCTTCTTTTATTAAATCTGATCTCATTTTTATACCTTCTTTTATATATAAGAAATTTTTAAATATAGTTTATAACATTATATTATTTTTATATAACAATTTCAATGTTTTTTTAGATTTTAATTGTAAATTGTCGAAAAGCCTGACATTTTAAGGCAAAAAATAAAGGCGACCACAGGTCGCCCCTACGACGGTCTTATTATTTTAGACTGTCTAATTTAGAAAAATCACCGTAGGGGCGAACTGCGTGTCAAGAGTATGATTGTATACAGTTGTGTAGGATGATTGTATACAATTACAAAC
>UQEY01000063.1 GCA_900540235.1 uncultured Eubacteriales bacterium | reverse complement strand
TTGGCTTGCTTATGATTCCAAAAACCTGTGCATATATGTGGATCATCGCAATGGGCCTTCAGCTTTTATTTTAAGATTTGAAGCATAAAATTAACGAAAAAGGTCTACATACCCATTAGAAAAAGCGTTGAAGAAAAGCAAATCTTCAACGCTTTTATAATTATACTTGAAATAATTATACTTTGTGGTATAATAATATACAGAGATACAAATACTATATCGGGAGGTCGGATATAATGAAAAAATTTGTTGACAGATTTCAAGAACTTGAAACGCTTGAAAATGAATATAGCAGCAATTCATCTTCTCTTGTTGTACTTTACGGCAGAAGAAGAATCGGGAAAACAGAACTCTTAAATGAGTTTTCGAGAGATAAAAAATGTATCAGATTTCTTGCGACGGAAGAGTCTGAAAAGATGAACAGAGAGGTGTTTTCATCAATCGTAAGCGAATACACATCAAATCCGCTTATTAAAAAAGCAAGTCTTTCGTGGGAAGAATTGTTTGATTTTATAACAGATTACAAGACAGAGAATAAAAAGCTCATAATCATTGACGAGTTTCAATATATAGGCAAATCAAATCCGAGTTTTATCTCCGTGCTGCAAAAAATATGGGACACAAAACTTAAAAATAATAATGTTATGCTTGTATTATGCGGTTCGTTGATAAATATGATGTACAGCCAAACCCTATCATACGACAGTCCGCTTTACGGAAGAAGAACAAAGCAAATCAGATTAAAGCAAATTCCGTTTAAGTATTACAAAGAATTTATTGACGGCACGGATGAAAAATTTTTAATCGAAGCGTATTCCGTCACCGGCGGAGTTCCCAAATATATTGAAATGTTTGAGAGCAGCAACGACATCTATACTGCCATAAAAAATTCTATTTTGAATTCTCAAAGTTACTTATATGAAGAGCCTGAATTTTTATTAAAAAATGAAGTACAAGAGGTGGGAAGTTATTATTCAATTATCAAAACAATAGCCTGTGGCTGCGAACAGTTAAGCGATATATCAAATGCATTGGAAATAAAGGCAACAAATTTGCCGAAATACTTAAAAGTTTTAATTGACCTTGATATTATAGAAAGGGTTGTTCCCATAACGGAAGATAAGCCCGAAAAAAGCAAAATGGGGCTTTATAAAATCAAGGATAACTATATAAGATTTTGGTTTAAGTTTGTATATCCTTATAAATCATACATTGAAAGCGAACACATAGATTTTGTTCTTGATAAGATTAAAGAGGGATTTATAAAAAATCATGTTGCTTATGTGTATGAGGATATTTGCAAAAACCAATATCTCCCTCAGTTGATTATTAAAAATGCTTTCGGATTCACTCCCACAAAAATCGGTAAATGGTGGGACAGAAAAGATACAGAAATTGATATTGTCGCAACAGACAATTCCAATAATATCATCTTCGGCGAATGCAAATATACCAAAAAACCGCTTGATGTTAATATATATTACGACTTGCTTGAAAAGGTAAAAAAAGTAAATTGGAATAAGCAAAATAGGAATGAATACTTTGTGTTCTTTTGCATTAACGGCTACACGGAAAAAATGCAAAACCTCGCAAAAGAAAAATCAAATATCGTTTTGTACTGAAATAAATATAAGTCTTGTAAAACGGCACTGATGCTTAATTGAGCATTGGTGCTGTTTTTCTTTTCGCCGTGAAAGAAAAAAGCCTTTACCTTTCGGCAAAGACTTTACTTGTATTATTAAGTTATTTTAGCAGCTTCGTCATACTCTTTAATGTAAAGGCGAGAGTGGAGGTGTTATGCAAAAAAGCCGAAGTTGTCGGAGGAATTATTCCAACAACGCCAAGCACAATCAATGCGGTGTTAAACGACATAATTGAGCGGTAATTTGACCTTATTCTTGCCATCAAAAGATTGCTTATTTCTTTAAGTGTTACAAGAGAATTCAAGTCATCGCTTGAAACGGTTATATCCGCAATTTCCTTTGCTATTGCAGCACCTGAACTTATTGCTATTCCGACATCTGCTTTACTCAATGCCGGTGAATCGTTTATGCCGTCACCAACCATAATAACGGAATTGCCGTCAGTTTGCATTTTTTCGATGAACATAGCTTTGTCCTCGGGCATAACTTCCGCATAGTATTCATCAATTCCCAGTTTTTCTGCAACCGCCCTTGCCGTGCGTTCGCTGTCACCGGTCATCATAACAATTTTGTCTATGCCGCATTTTCTCAAATTATCAAGCGTTTGCTTAACATTCGCTTTGATTGGGTCTTCAATACAAATCACGGCAACAAGTTTGCGGTTGATTGCCATATAAAGATGAGAATATTCGTTTGGAACAGAATTGAATTTTTCCGTTTCATTTTCTGCAACGGTGCATTTTTCATCTTCAAATACAAAATGATAACTTCCAATCACAACTTTTTCGTTATCCACAATACTTGAAATTCCGTGAGCCACAATATATTCAACCTTTGAGTGCTGTTCGGCGTGGTCAAGACCTCTCGCCTTTGCTTCGTTAACAACGGCATTTGCAACCGAGTGCGGAAAGTGTTCCTCAAGGCAAGCGGCAAGTCTGAGCATTTCAGCCTTGTCGTTGTTGCCGAATGTGATGATGTCTGCAACTTTCGGCTGTGCGTTTGTCAGCGTTCCGGTTTTGTCAAAGACAATAACATTTGCTTTTGAGAGCGCTTCAAGGTATTTTCCGCCTTTAACGGTTGCGTCGTAATTACTGCATTCGTTGATAGCAGACAAAACCGCAACAGGCATTGTAAGTTTTAATGCACAGGAATAATCCACCATTAGAATAGACAATGCTTTTGTGACATTTTGTGTAATTGCATATGTAAGTATCGTGCCGAACAGACTGAACGGTACAAGTTTATCCGCCAAATTTGACGCTTTGCTTTCAAGGGATGATTTCAGTTTTTCGGAATCTTCAATCATTTTTACAATTCTGTCGTATCTTCCCTGACCGTTAATCTGCGTAACTTTTACAGTACATTCTCCGCTTTCGACAACCGTGCCTGCATATACATGAGAGTCAACAGTTTTGTTTACTGCCATGCTTTCGCCTGTAATAGCCGCCTGATTGACCGTTATTCCGCCATCTACAACTACGCCGTCAAGCGGTATCATATTGCTTGTGCGCAGAACAATTTTGTCGCCTACATTGATTTCTTTTGTAGAAACCAAAACCTCATCTCCGTTTTTATCTTTCAGCCACACTTTTTCAACTCCGAGCGACATTGTGTTTGCAAGGTCGCTGACAGATTTTTTATGGGTCCACTCTTCGAGAATTTCGCCGATTTTAAGCAAGAACATAACGCTTGAAGCTGTTTCAAAATCGCCTCTTATGAGCGAAACCGTAATTGCCACGGCATCAAGAACCGATACATTCAGCTTTTCTTTTGCAAGTGACTTCAATGCTTTGAGTATATATTTTACAGATTTAATATAAGCAAGCGCAATTCTTAAAGGTAAAGGATAAAATATTTTTCTGAAATAACGCAAAGCGATTGTCATAATAAGTTTTTCTTCATATTCACGCTGAACAAGCCTTGCAGTGCCGACAACCTCGATGTTTTTTACTTCATCATTTTCAAAACTGAATTGTGCAAGAATTTCAATCAACTCGCTCCTGTCAAAGGAATAATAAATAATCAAATCACAGGTTCTTTCATAAACCGTAACATCTTCGATTCCGCCGATTGATTTTAGGTAAGCGTCTGCCTTATCCGCTTCTTCAACTGTCATATTTTCTTTGCAAAAATGCACTCTCATTCTGTTTTTTGTTTCGTGCAAGATTTGACACTTCATACTAAATACCTCAAAAATTTAAGGCTGCCATAAAGACAGCCTTTTAATAATTTATGCGTTTGCAACAGCTGCGTCTTCAATAACGCTCTGTTCTGCTCTTTCCTGTGCTTCGGCTGCTTTTTTCTCGTTGATTTCCTTAGCCTCTGCTAAAATATCGTTTGCGTTTTCTTTAACCTCTGTTATTGTTTTCATCACAGAGTCTTTAACTCTCAAACCAAAAGCCGCAGTGTGAGCATATGCTTTTTTTGCATCTTTGCTTCCCAAAGCCTTAACTCCTGCCGTGCCGAACAACACACCGCCTGCAAATGCTGCCAATTCACTAATCATAGTAAAATCTCCTTTCAAATTCGTCTTCAGTTTGTTATATTTATTAGGTTAGCATCGCCTAACCCAATTCTTAACTTTTATTATATTCAAAAAAATATTGATGTCAACATTTTTTGATGCTATTTGGCAAAAATTCACAAAATATATTATATTGCTTGAAAAAAACGAACCATAACGCTTGACAGAGTAATATAACAGTGTTATACCAAATGCAATATAACGGTGTTATATGAGGTGGCATAATGTCTAATGAGGAATCAACAACTCTAAAAAAAATATTATCGGCAGGCAAAGCAGAGTTTTTGGAAAAAGATTTTAATTTGGCTTCGCTTCGTAATATTGTAAAAACCGCAGGTGTAACAACAGGAGCGTTTTATGGTTATTTTTCCGGTAAGGAAGCACTTTTTGCCGCACTTGTTGAGGAGCACGCAAAAGCCATAAAGATTTGAAAAATGGACGGACATAAAAGACGTCCATTACACTATCGGAA
>UQEY01000062.1 GCA_900540235.1 uncultured Eubacteriales bacterium | reverse complement strand
TATAAAACTACTCACTACGAAACAGTTCCCCGAACTGTTTCTCCCAAATTTGTTGTTCCTTGGAGTCGCCAAATTTGGAGTCTCGTGTCTCTTGTGCTTGCGCACAATTCACTCAACGCCGTCAACCGATTGCAAACTATAATTTATACTCCCTTGACTTATATAAATTTTGTGTTAATATACATATGTATTATTTTTTAAGGCAGTGTAAAAATGGACACAAAAGAGATTTTAAAAGAAAAGCAAATGAGTGAAAATTTCATACTCGGTATTATGCTTGCACTGACGGGCGGCTTTCTTGATGCATACACATATATCACTCGTGGCGGTGTTTTTGCGAATGCTCAAACGGGTAATATAGTTTTAATGGGTATCAACCTTGCAAAAGGTGATTTTGAGCGTGTGTTTCACTATGTTGTACCTATTCTTGCTTTTGCTTTTGGTATACTCCTTGCGGAAGTAATTAAGTCGAAGCTTAAACAGGCGCAGCATATGCACTGGAGGCAGATTATTGTTTTGGCTGAAATAATTTTGCTTATCGCCTGCGGCTTTATTCCCGACGGAAAGGGGAACACGGCAGTTAATGTTGTTATTTCTTTCGTCTGCTCGCTTCAGGTTGAAAGTTTTAGGGTTATTAACGGCAACACGGTCGCAACAACAATGTGCACCGGTAATTTGAGAAGCGGTACAGAACTTCTGTTCCTCGGTATTCGTAAAAAAAATAAACAAATTGCGCTTAGAAGTTTTACTTATTATGGTATCAATCTTTTCTTTACACTCGGTGCGATTGTAGGCGCTGTTGCTACAAAGTTTCTTGATGTAAAAAGTATTTTTATTGCAAGTGCGCTCCTTGTTATTCCGTTTATTATGATGTTTAAACCGAGCGAAAATGTTGAATATAAATAAAAAATGGGCGAATATAGCTGGGTGTACGTAAGACAGTATTGCGTCGAGATTGACGAAGCGGCACGAAACCGCATGGAGCTGATCGTGCGGTCACTGGCAGAGCAAAACGGCGTGACCGAGCAACTGAAAGCTGAAAACCAAATGGAATGGGTACGGCAGATGAACGCTTGCAAGACACAGGCAGAGGAGATTGTGAAAGCGGAATTGATTTATGATTGAGCGAGAAAGTCCGGGCAGAAAACTGTTCGGACTTTTCTCATATAGTCCAAAGTTGCGGTAGAAATGTTCACAAGTTTTATGGTATAATTTGAATACAAAAAGTGAGCAGACAAATCGGAATTTGAGGAGGATTAACATGACGGTTGATGTATATGAAAATTGCCCTATTTATGAAAATGAATATTATATGCTAAGAATGACAAACAAAGAGGACAAGGCGGATTTGTTAAAAGTATATTCTGATGAAAAATCAGTACCATTTTTTAATAGTGATAATTGTGGTGGAGATGATTTTTACTATACAACTGAAAAAAGAATGGAACAAGCGATTGAATTTTGGCATTGGGAATATGATAGACAGGGTTTTGTCCGTTGGACGATTGTTTCAAAGGAAACAAATGAGGCGGTGGGTACGATAGAACTTTTTCATCGAGAAGCCGAAGATTATTTTACAAATTGTGGTTTACTTAGATTGGATATTCGGAGCGATTATGAAATTACAAGTGAGATTGTTAAAATTTTGGAGTTGATAATTGAACCTGCATATGTACTTTTTCAATGTGATAAAATTGCTACAAAAGCGATAGATTTAGCGGTTGAACGTATTTCAGCATTGAAAAGATTGGGCTTTAAGTATTCAGAAGAAAAGTTGATTGGACATGACGGTACAGAATATGATTCATATTACGTATTAGAGCAATAACTTCCGATTTGTCGAACTGATAAAATCCCTTTAGGAACTAAAGGGCGCACTTCTATACTCTCCTATCGGGAGTATGTGCGTCCTGCGGAGCTTCATTCCCGGTCAGCAGAAGAAAACTGCCCGACCGGGAATGTTGCGTCACTTCGTTCCGTCAAGGTGGCTACACCCCCCTTGCGCCGCTTATGCGGCTATCCCTTGTGGACTTGTCGTCCGTAAACGGTTTTGACAAACCGTTTACCGCCAGCAAGTTTGAAGATTAGACATAAACAAATCCTCCGTATGATCTGAACCATACGGAGGATTTACTGTTTTATGACCACCCGGATATTATTCGCCCGTTTTTTTATTTGAATTTATAACCTCTGCCCCAAATTGTTTTTATGCAATCGGTTTGTTCGTCGGCTTCTTTAATTTTGTCACGAAGTCGGTTGATATGAACGGTTAAGGTTGAAGTGTCGCCGAGTGAATCGTATCCCCAAACGCTTTCAAAAAGTTCGCTTTTTGAATAAATGGTGTTTGGATGAGAAGCTAAAATATAGAGAACCTCAAACTCCTTTTTTGTAAGCGTAATCTCTTTGTCACCGACAAACGCTTCGCCCGTATCTTTAAAAAGCTTGATATTGTCACGGATAAGGACATTATTTTGCTTATCGGCTTGATTTGTAAGAGTTTTGTATCGGCTGATGTGCGCCTTAACCCTTGCAACAAGTTCGCCGGGTGAAAACGGTTTGACAATATAGTCGTCAGCCCCAAAGCCAAGACCGGAGATTTTGTCTATTTCATCACGCTTTGCAGTAACAAAAATAACAGGAGTGTTTTTGACTTCTCTGATTTTTTGACAAATTTCAAAACCGTTTATGCCGGGAAGCATTACATCAAGCAAAATAAGGTCGAAGTTTTCATTCAGCGCAAGTTCTAAACCCTCTTTACCGTTTGTTGTGGCACAAACGGTCATATCGCTCGCTTCAAGATAGTCCTTTTCAAGTTCAAGGATATTTTCGTCATCTTCAATTATTAAAATGTTACTCACTGTTATCTGTCCTTTCTGTAATTTTTGGCATTGAAATAAAGATTGAAAGACCTTCGCCCTGCTTACTGCTTGCCCAAATTAAGCCGCCGTGAAGCTCAACAATTTGCTTGCAAACAGCTAAACCTAAGCCCGAACCCTGACTTACTTTTGTCCTTGCCGGGTCGGAACGATACATAGTGTCAAAAATTTTTGAAACATTTTCTTTTTCAACTCCTATGCCGTTATCCGTAAGTTCAATAATAACTGTTCTTTCGTATTCACTCACTACAAGACGAACTGTTCCCTGGCAATCGTCACGGGCATACTTTATTGAATTCATAACAATATTGCGAAATACCCGTGCAAATGCATCAGTATCAACGCTGATTTGAGTATCATCTTTAAAATTGCATTGAAGCGAAAAGTCAAAATTGCTTCTCTCGAGCATAAGCTTAATTTCATTGGCACCGTCGTCAATGAAATCTTTAAGGTTAACATTAACTTTGTTGAGTCGATAGCCTTTAAGCTCAAAACGAGAAATTGTAAGCAGGTCGTTAAGTATTTTTTCGGTATCGTCAATAGATGTGCAAATTCTGTCCAAATACTTTCTCTGCTTTTCAGGTGTGGCGGCAATACCGTCTTTGAGTCCTTGTGCGTAACCCTTTGCGGAAGTGAGCGGAGTTCTTACATCGTGTGCAATTCCTGCAATAAGTTCTTTGCGCTCCTCCTCGGCTTTGTTTTGCTTTTCAATCGAGTTTTTGAGCCTGAGGCGCATTTCGTTAAAGCTTTCAACTGTTCGCCCAAGTTCGTTTTTTGATTTGTAATTTATTTCATAATCAAGGTTGCCTCTTGCAATTTCATCTGCACCCTCGGCAATTCGATTTATAGGATAAACGATTGTGCGAGAGGTGATAAGTGATATGATAACTATTGCAAGTACAAAAACGGCAACGATTATAAGTGCTATTATACCCGTTCTGCCGAGCAAAAGGTTTGTAAACTCCCTTGCCGTGTAATGAGTTGAGGCATCGCTTACAGTATAATCTTTGTTTACCGCAACGATAAGATAAGTGCTTTTATCCGATTTTGCGTGGTTTACGATAACAAGACCGTTGTTGCCGAAGTAATTGATATTTTCCGCTTTGTCAAACAAAACTATTTTACCAGCCTGCTCAAGAATATTGCCGGCGTTTTTTGAAGAATAAAACTCTTTTCCGTCTTTTTCAATATAAATTGACGAGCCTAATTTTTCAATAGGCGAAATGAATTCGGTAAGGCTTTCAACCTTTTGATTGTCTTCTTCGTCGGACAAGAGCGTTGAGGAAATACTGCTGAGTGTTTGCGCCCACTGAATTTGGTTTACCGTGCTGTACGAATTTGTCGTTACACTCGAAATATTGAAATACGAGCCTGTAAAATAAATAAGTAAAGGCGAAAAGGCAGCGATAAGAATAATCGGAATCAAAATACCAAGCAGGGAAGTGAGCATAATTCTTGTGCTGATTTTTAAATTTTTACCGCTTCTCTGTTTTTTCTTTTTTGTTTTTTCTTTTTTGTTTCTCACTCTTTTACTCCGTTTTTCTTTGATTCCTGAAGTGCTTCAATAAGTCCGCCAAAGTGAATTTCGGCAAATCTGTATGCTTCGTTGTCAAGGATAGATGATTCGTGAGTAACATGATATTTGATAATTCCGCATGTGCCGCTGATTATGTATTGAAGCGAATATTCGCTTATCCCCTCAATGTCCTTGTTAATAAGGTCAAGCGCACGACGAATACCTTGTTGAAGTTTTTGCGTAAGCAAGTCCGAACCTGAACTTGTAAGCAAAATTCTGTACGCTTCTTTGTCTTCTTCAATGGTTTTAATGCCCATTTTAATTACACTTGCCGCACCGACCGTGTCAACCCTAAGCTTTCTCGTTTCACGCCTGAGCTGTTTACCGACACCGAAGAAAAGCTTAAACACAAGCTCGTCGCAAACTTTGTTTAACAAATCATATTTGTCACTGTAGTGAAGATAAAAAGTGTTGCGGCTTATCATTGCAAGGTCTGTTATATCTTTGACGGAAATATGGTCAAACCCCTCTTTTTCGATTAGTTCAAAAAATGCTTTTTTTATCGATTTTTGCGTTCTTTTAATTCTTAAATCTACCGTTCCGTCTCTCTTTGCCATTGTGCTCTCCTTATTTTTGAACCAATAAAAATATTGGTCATAGTGTTCAATAACTAACTGTTTTTTCTATTTTAACATTAATTAACACAATAATCAATAAGTATTTGATAATATAAATTATAATAGGTTGACGGCTACGCCACATTGTATTTTTTCTCTCCCTCAGTCAACA
>UQEY01000061.1 GCA_900540235.1 uncultured Eubacteriales bacterium | reverse complement strand
AGCACCCTGTTGCAGGCACATATAAGAAGGAAAGACTTGAAGCAGGCAAGAAGTATTTCTCAGTTGCTTCAGGCGGCGGCACAGGCCGTACACTTCACCCTGATAATATGGCTGCAGGTCCTGCTTCATACGGTATGACAGATACTATGGGCAGAATGCATTCAGACGCTCAGTTTGCAGGTTCATCTTCAGTTCCTGCTCATGTTGAGATGATGGGTCTTATCGGTATGGGTAACAACCCTATGGTTGGCGCTACAGTTGCTTGCGCAGTTGCAGTTGCAGAAGCTCTTTAATCATTCAAAAGAGATACCACAAAATGGTATCTCTTTTTTTTGGTCGAGTTGACAGGAGTTTTTAAGAAACAGGAATTCTACAAAACAGTCCGCCGGACTGTTTCTCCCAAATTCGTTGCTCCTAAGGTCGCCGAATTTGGAATCGGGGTCCCCGGCAAGTTGAAAAACTTGTTGGGGAGGAGGAAAAAGGAATGAAGTGTTTACTATGAATTTTTAAAGAATAATTGCTTATAAGAAAATTCATTCAAACACGAAATTTCTTTTGACGAGCCGCCGGTTCGAGTCCTGTTTGTTTATAGATAGTAAAAAAGAGATACCAAAAATGGTATCTCTTTTTTATGGTCGAGGTGACCGAACTTGAAAACCCGAAACCCCTTTATTTAAAAGGAAAAATCGAGTGCAAAAACTCAAAAGGTTGCATTTGGGTTGCAATGTTTTCAAATTGCAATACCTTGCGCAGTCAAATAGTCTTGCGTCTTATCGATATATGTGTCCTCGTATTCGCTAAAAACATCACAATATGTATTCAAGGTAATTGTTATATCCGAATGCCCTAATCTATACTGCAATACCTTTGCCGGCATACCACTTTCAATACTGCGTGTAGCATATGTGTGCCTGAGTTGGTGCTGATTACATTTCTTAACATCATCAGCAATGTTATAACGCTCAATGAGTCTCTTGTAATATGAATTTACTTGATTTGTGTTAATCATCTTACCGTGTTTTGTAAAGAGCAAATTATATTCATTTACCGTAAAATAATTGTCTGTATAGCTTTTCAGCAGAACCATAACAGATTTATCAACCTTAATTCTTCTTAGCCCGGCATAGGTCTTTGTTTTATTGTTAAGTGTCGTTTTATACTCAGCGTCTCTTGTCATAGTCCTTGTGACTTCAATAAGCGAATGATTAAAGTAAACCGAGCGAGGGGATAGGGCGCAAATTTCGCCCATTCTCATACCTGTGAATAATTCTAAAAGTAACATTGTTCTGTAAGGTTCTTTGTTATCTTCATTGATAGCATTTATAAATTTCTTTTGCTGTTGAATAGTCAAGGCTTTGATTTTCTTAGTCATTTTGGTAGACTTAGGTGTTTTAATTTCTTCAAGTGGGTTTTTGCTGATAATATCCATTGAAATAGCTTTTTTGAAAGCACGATTGCACATTGAATATATTTTGCCTATAACCGAATTAGAATAATGCACTTGCTTTGCAAGAAACTGATTGAGCATAACCTCATTAATCTTTTGAATCGGAATTAAAGCTATAGGGTCATTCTCAATTATCTTAATCGTTTCTTTATTTCGGCTGTGAGCAGTGTCACTGATTTGATTTAAGGCTTTTTTGTTATCATTAATACTGTTTGCTAAGTCAGGTATAGTAAGCTCGCTTGGTTGCTTGTAGACCCCGGTTATAACCTCTGCCTGAATACGCTTTATCTTTTCTTTTACTTCTTTCTTGGTTTTGCCGTAAACGGTCCTGCGATTAACTTTACCGTCAGTTTTTATTCCGACTTTGATTTGACCTACCCATTTTTCCTTGGACTCACTATAATAAATTGAGCCGTTTCCGTATGTATTCTTTGCCATATTAATCTCCTTTGACAAATATAAAAGTATTTGTTATAATTTTGATGAAATAATAAATTGAAAGGGAATGTTGAATTATGAAAAAGCCTGAAAGATATTTTTATCCGGCAATATTTACTTATGAAGACGGTCAGGAAATCGCTGTTACATTTCCTGATTTAGATGTTGCAACAAGTGGCGTTGACGAAGCAGACGCTTTGACTTCTGCAAGGGAATTACTCGGAATAGTATTGTATGGTCTTGAAGAAGATAAAGAGCCTATTCCTGCACCTACTCCATTAAAGCAACTTTCATTAGACAGTAACGAATCAGCAGTATTAATTGATGTTTATATGCCGTCTATCCGAAACGCTAATGTAAACAAATCAGTTAATAGAACAGTTACATTACCTGCTTGGCTTAATTCAACAGCAGTCGAGCATAATATAAACTTCTCTCAACTTTTGCAAGACGCTCTTAAGAACGAACTCCATATCGCTAAATAACTAAATGAAAAAGGCAAGATAGGTTGTAATACTTATCTTGCCTTTACTGTTATTAATCATATTTTATCACGCTCCTAAAAAAGGGTATAAAAATACCCTGCTTGAATTCTTCTTGATTTTTCAAGCAGAGTGTGATACACTGTATGTGTAGCTGGTCAGTGCAATCACACTCTGTTCTGACTCTGCATTTTCTTAGACCTATCCTGTTGCAGCAGGGTAGGTCTTTTTTTATTTTATTTTGTGTTGTTAATAGCGTTTGCTATCTTTTGAGCATTAAGGTCCATTTTATCTTCTTCGCTGTTTTCGATTTGCGCCATAACGGTGTTTTTGAAATCGTTTGGCTTTGAAACATATTTGAAGAAGTAAACGCCGGATGTTGTAGTTACACTTACAGTACCAAAACCGAAAATCTTACCAAATAAACCGTTTTGTACCTTAACATTTTGTACTTGCTTAATAGGTGAGTTCATTTCATTTGTTTTGATGAAGCCTGTCTTGCCAAAAATTTTTTTATTTGTAACAGCAAGCTCACTGAACATGGTATACTTGAAAGCAGGAATAAGAGCAACTAAAGCTAAGACAATACCTGCAATAAAAAAGCCGGAAAATGATTCCTTATCTGAGATACCCGCAATGAAAAAGAAAATAAATAATATAGCAGGTAATATGTAAAGCACCCAGTGGAATTTAGCCTCAAGCGTTACGCTCTCGTTTGGTGTCATACTTTTTCTTAAATATTTTTTCATTTCTTTTCTCCTTATGAATAAAAATTATATTTAACCAACTTACATAAGTAAGCTAATTACGAAATTAAACTTGTAAAGCCGACGGCTTTACCTAATATTCTGATATTGTTCATTTCCTCTTTGGTATATACGAAAGGGGGATATTTTGTATTTTCAGGTTGGAGTACAACCTTATCTTCATATATGTATACTCTTTTTAGTGTAGCTTCGTTGTCAATCAGCACGGCAGCTATTTCGCCGTTGTCAACTTGACTTTGTTGTTTGATGTAAACTATATCGCCGTCATTGATTCGAGCATTAATCATACTGTCACCTTTACATATCAATGTAAAATCACATTTTATGTTATCGGGAATATCGTCGTATGCTTCAATGTTTTCTTCGGCAAGTATCGGCTCACCACAAGCGATAGTACCAAGACGAGGTCGCTTGTATGTTTTTGGAATCGGCATTACACCGGGAATATCATATATTTCATTATTAGAAGTGGTTTCATTGTTTTTAATGTTTCTTCCTGATAAATCATCAATTCTAACATTAAAATAATCAGCAAGCAGTTCTAATGTTTCAAAACTTGGTTTGCGTTGACCTGATTCCCACATTCCTATAAGGGAGCGTGACAAAAGAAGTTCATCAGCAAGTTTTTCTTGAGAAAGATGTTTATATTTTCTCAACATTTTTAAATTATCTGAAAAATTATCAGTATATTGTAGCAATATGTCACTTCCTTTCAAAATCATAATATCACTAAAAGTGCCAAAAGTCAATATATTTTTTGTCACTAAAAGTGTTGACAAATGAAAATTGATGTGCTATATTGAATATGTCACCGAGAGTGAGCAAATGACGAAAGAGGGTGATTGATATGTTTGATATGATTAAAGCCGGTGAAAAAATCAAAGAACTTCGTAAAAAGAATGGATACACTCCAGAAAAGGTCGCTAAAGATATTGGCGTAAGTGTTTCTTCATATAATAAATATGAGCAGGGTAGAAGAAAACCGAGAGACGAAATTAAGGAAAAAATAGCTAATTATTATAACGAAAGTATTAGTTCTATTTTTTTTAATTACTAATGTCACTGAAAGTGAGAAATACAACATTTTAAATGAAGGGGAGTGATTAGATGTATAACGAAGAAAAATTGTTTGAGGCATTGGACGGCATAACATACGCCCAGTTGGTCAAATTAAGCTTAAAAGTCAACCGATATTTTGAAATTGAAAACAGCAAGCAAATGGATAAACTTTCACTTGCTGCCGAAGATGTCAAAAAAAATTAATATTTAGAGGTGATAACAATGTCTAATGATAATCAAATGTCAATGGCTCAGCTGATTTCAGAGTTGATTTTTCAAAAAGAACGATGTGTTCAAGCAAAAGACAATTTGTTAGAACAAAAAAATGAGTTAAAAGCAGAAAATGATGAGTTAAAAATGAAAATTGACGAGTTACAAACGGAAATCGATAGGTTAAAAGAGCAACTCGAATATAGTGACATATCCAAAGTAAATACTGTGGCACTCGTTCAGGAATTGTCCGGAAGAGAAAATGTCACTCTTTGGAGAGATAGTGGTAGGTTTCTTACGAAAGTTGACTCCTCAAGTGAACCGAGAATTTTAATAAAAATAGATTAGAGGTGATAACAATGTCAACAGGCGTTCAGGTATTTTTGATTGCGACAATAGCCGTTGTTGCATTGATAGCAATACTCGGCTTTGGTCCGAACTTCGGAAAGTAAGTGAGGTGCTACATATGAAACTTGATACTATTTTGCTTATACTTATTTTCATTGCAATAGTTGCTTTGATTAAATTGTAAGGGCTAACGAAAAGAAAGTATAACGAAAGGAGTGTGAAAAAATGGAAATCAGGACAAATGTTACTGAGGAGCTTGCGAATGCTAAAGAGCTTTTAAATGTACTCCAACGCATTGAAGATACCGTGTCAAAAATTCAGCGTGAAGCTGAGTTTTACACGATAAGCGATATAAGCCGGCTAATGCACATCAGCAAGCCGAAAGCGCAGGAAATCTTTCGACGCTCCGACTTCCCGGTAATTGACTACGGCAAAGAAAAGCTTGTTCTCAAAGACTCATTTATTGAGTATATGAGTAAAGGCTGTAAGAGTACCGATTCGGTAGCTAAGCATTAAAGATTATAACAAATACACTAACACTTAAATAAAACAGCAGGGTGCAGGCTTATTTCTTCCCTTAAAAATAAATCATCTGATTTGTCTCCTTATTTATATATAAATTTTAAGCCGAAAAACTGCTGAACTCAAAACACGGCAAACTTTTACACAAAAACTTAATATTCTCCTACAAATTATTCATATATTTTCAGCGGTCAGCTCTGCTGTTTTGTTTAGGTGTTAGTGGAGAAAGGAAGTGAAAAAATGTACCGAATTCTTATATTGCTTATAATTCTCGGCTTGCTGCTTTTGCTCTTTGCAGTCGGCGCATATTGGTCCGATATGCCGGATAAAGAGAAACGGCAGCAGGCAAAAGAAAAAGCCGCTCCTAAGAGCGACTATGAGAGAAAATGCAGATATATTTTCTCGGA
>UQEY01000060.1 GCA_900540235.1 uncultured Eubacteriales bacterium | reverse complement strand
TGACTGAGGGAGAGAAAAAATACAATGTGGCTGAAAGCCGTCAACCTATTATAAACAATAATTTAGCGGGAGAACAGTTTTAATGCTGTTCTCCCGCTATTGTCATTTTATTTCAAAATAGAATTCTACGCCTGAAAGTCGGTTCAGGTAGCCGTATTTGAATTTGTGAAGTTCTAAGATTTTTTTACATGTTGCAAGGCCCATACCGTGAGAAGTGATAACATCGTTTTCTTCGCTTCTTGTGAAAACTTCCCAGATTTTTCCGCTTATTCTTGAATCAATCGGATTACCTTCGTTAAATACGCTGAATTTTTTGCCCCAAAATTCAACTCTTATTTTGCCACCGCTTTTTGTATTTTTGATTGCGTTTGAAAGGTAATTGTCAATAACAAGTGCAATCAAATCACGGTCGGCATTGATTTCTTTGCTGTCTAAATTTGTTTCAATCGTTATGCCGTGCTCATCGGCAAGCATTTTGTATTTGTTAATTTCTTCCTCTGCCAAAACTTTGATGTCAAATTTGGTTTTGTTAAGCATTTCTTTGCTTATTCGGTTGAACTGCAAAAGCTTGTTAACAAGGGCAGACATATGCTTGTTTTGGCGGTAAATTGCGGCAATGTATTCGCTGTTTTTCTCCGGCGAAACATTTTTTATAAGGCACTCGCATTGGTTGTTTATAATAGTTATCGGGGTTTTAAGTTCGTGTGCCGCACCCGATGTGAACGCTTGCTTTGCATCATTAAATTCTTTTTTCTTTCTGAAAATTTTGCACGCAACTATTGATACAATAAGCGATACAAAGATGAAAATGAAAACTAAAATTTGAATTCCGTACTGAAAAGTGTAGCTTTGGGTTGCGTTGTAAAACACATCATATTGAAAAATGTAATATGCCGTGAATTTGTTGTTTTTGTCGCCGAATGTACTGCTTTGCTCTGATTTTTCAGGACCGAAAAAGCCGTTATTGCCGTTAAGTCCTTTTTGGTACATTCCCTTTTGGCTTAAAACTTCTTTGTCTATTTGAGCCTGAATTTTTCTGTTTTGCTTATTTTGATACATTTTTGAAAAATCAAAGCTGATACCTATTGCATTTTCGCCATCGTATGTGCCGATATTTTGCTTTGTTATCGTTTTGCCGCTATATTTATTCAAAGTGATATCAAGTGATTTTTTTGTGTTGAAGTCGTAAAAAGACATTTTTGTTACAATTTTTTTGCCGTCTTTTTCGTAGTAGCTGAAATTATCAAGCGTAACACCCGAAGCACTTTCAAATGTGCTCTTGAATTCATTAATAATGTCGTCGGTCATATATTTGTCGATGTTTATATATTCATCGTCGGTCAAAATATAGTAGCCGTATTTTTCGATAAGATTGCCCTTTGAATCATAAATGGCAAAAGTGAAAGGGTATTGCAAAGCGTTATCATAAGGCGTCCATTTTATTTGATGATTGCAAAGAATTTTTGCATATTCGTTTGGCGTAAGGCTTTTATTTTCACTGTTTGCGTCGCTGTCTATATTTCTTGTGACGGAATTCATATCACTTTGAAAACTATTGCCGACAACAGATTTTGAAATTGAATAAAGTACGCCTGAAAATAAAATGCAGATTAAAAGCGTTAATGAAGTTATTGTTAAGCTGAGTTTTCTTTCAGTCATAATTACACCTCCTCAAGGCAGTAACCGACTCCCGAAACTGTTTTAATTTGGCTTGAATATTCGCCGAGTGCTTTTCGTATTCTTTTTATGTGGGTGTCAACGCTTCTTTCGTCGCCCTCATAGTCAAAGCCCCAAACACGGCTTAAAATCAAATCACGGGAAAGCACAATTCCTTTGTTAATGCAAAGGTAATAAAGCAGTTCAAAGTCGATATTTGTAAGCGTTATACAGTCGCTTGGCGTGTATACTTTTCTTGCTTTTTTGTCAACGGTGATTTTGCCTGCCGTTATTTTGCTTTCGTCAATTCCTTTGCACCTTCTTATCATAGAAATGCATTTTTCATAAAGCACGGCAAGAGGGAAAGGCTTAACAATATAGTCGTCACCGCCGTTTTGATATGCGTCAAGAAAATTCTTTTCTTCGCCGAAAGCGGAAAGAAAAATAATCGGCACATTTGAAAATTCACGAATTTTCCTGCACGCACCAAGTCCGTCAAGTTTTGGCATACGAACATCAAGAATGAGTAGGTCAAAGTTTTCCCTTTTGCATATTTCAACGGCTTCCTCTCCGTTTTTTGCAAGTGCTACGGATAAACCCTCGCTTCTCATATAGTCTGCCATACTTTCTCTTATTTCTTTTTCATCGTCGCATATAAGTATTCTGTACATCTTCCCACCTCCTGATTGAAGTATATCGTGTCGTTGTGTAAATTTTGTGTAAGTGTAAAATATTTTTATAATCGGTTGACGGCTTTCAGCCACATTATAGTTTTTCTCTCCCTCAGTCAACAAAGTTGACAGCTCCCTCGTCAGAGGGAGCCAAGTTCTTGCTTCCCTCTGACGATGGAAGTGGCGGCTTCGCCGTCGATAGGAGAGAAACCGATGTTAAGATAAACTATGATTTATCGCATTAAGCACTCGCTTTTTATCGGCAGACCAGAGTGGTGCTATCAGGTCTTTTTTTGCTCCGTCGCCTGTAAGACGGTGAATTACGATGTCATTAGGTATGATTTTTACACATTCCTTAATTAGTTTTACATATTCGTCAAATTCAAGCGTTTTAAAAAGACCTTTTTCATAATCTTGTGCAAGGTCGGTACCTTTTATAATATGAAGAAGCTGAAGTTTAATTCCGTTTGCACCGCTTTTACAAACATAGTCAACTGATTTGAGCATATCTTCTTTCGTTTCATTCGGCAGACCGAGTATAATATGAACCACGATATTAACGCCTGTTTTTTTAAGCTTTTTAACCGCTTCGTCGTAAACGCTCAAATCATATCCACGGCGAATATATTTTGCGCTTTCTTCATTTATCGTTTGAAGCCCAAGCTCAACGAAAACAGGCTTAATTTTGTTGATTTCGTCAAGAAGTTTGATAACATCTTCGCCGAGGCAGTCGGGTCTTGTTGCAATAGAAAGTGCGACAATATCAGGGTGATTCAGCGCCTCATAATATTTTTCTCTCAGCACTTCTGTCGGTGCATATGTGTTTGTAAAAGCCTGAAAATAAGCAATGTATTTGCCGTTTTTTATCTTCTTTTCAACTCGTTTTTTGCCGCTTTCGATTTGCTCGGTTATACTTTTGTTGCTTTCTTCCGCAAAATCTCCGCTTCCGCCTTTAGAACAGAAAATACAACCCCTCGTGTCAATTTTTCCGTCACGGTTGGGGCAGGTGAAACCTGCGTTTAAACTGATTTTGTAAACTTTTTGACCGAATTTTTCTTTAAGATATTTGTTAAAACTTAAATATTCCATACTCTTGCTCCGTAATAATATAAATAAAGTATATCATAAAATCTGTATAATTAAAATATTGTTGTTGACTTGATATCACCTTTAGTTTAAAATTAATTTGATACTAATTAGAAAAGGAAGAAAGAAATGAGAGTTTTTTTAAGCTGTCTTGTGTGCAGAATTGTTACATTTGTTTTGCATAAACTCGGCAGGGGCGCAACTTCTATGCCCGGCAAAGTAGCACTTAAAGTTAAAAGAAATGTGCTCAAAGATTTATCAAAAAACACTAAAGTTATTGTAGTTACCGGTACTAACGGCAAAACAACTTCGTGCCGAATTCTTGAAGAAGGACTTAAACGAGCAGGTAAGTCGTATTTTATAAACAAGAGCGGCGCTAATCTTATTACAGGTGTTACTGCGTCATTCATTATGAATTCAACCATAACCGGCAAATGCAAAAAAGATTATGCAATTATTGAATGTGACGAAAATGCGTTTAAAGAAGTGTCAAGGTATATTCACTGTGATGTAATTCTTGTTACAAATGTATTTCGTGACCAGCTTGACAGGTACGGTGAAGTTACTCATACGCTCAATGCTATTAAGGAATCGGTTAAAAATCTTCCAAACGCAGTCGTTTGCCTTGATGCCGATTGCTCGCTTACCTATTCTATGTCAAAGGAAATACCTAACAAGATTATTACTTTCGGTGTAAATGTTCCTTTTGACAAAAATGCGAAAGCTCCTGAAATCAGCGACGCTAAGTATTGTATTTTTTGTAAGCACGAATACGATTACACTTATCATACCTACGGTCACCTCGGCGGTTTTGTTTGCAAAAACTGCGGCTACAAAAGACCTGTGCCTGATTTTGCCGTTGAATCTGTGGAAGAAATGAAGAATGACCACAGCATTGTTGTTGCAAACCTTAACGGCGACAGAAATATTTTGAAAGTTAATATCGGCGGTGCGTATAATATTTACAACGCTATCGGTTGTGCCGCCGCTCTTACCGCTCTCGGTATTGAGCAAAAAACCGTTATTGACGCTATCGAGCATTTCAACGGTGCCTTCGGCAGAATGGAGCATTTTAAGTCGGGCGATAATACAATCAATCTTATTCTTGTTAAAAACCCGGCAGGCTTCAGCCAAACTATGAATTTCTTAAAATCTATCAATGATGATTTCACTCTTATTCTTTCGCTTAATGATAATGCAGCCGATGGGCGAGATATAAGCTGGATATGGGATGTAGATTTTGCAGGCATATTTGAAAAGAATAATGTTAAAGAAATTTATGTTACCGGCAAGCGTTCATACGATATGGCAGTTCGTGTTAAGTACGAGGGTGTTGGCAATCGAGAGATTAAGATTATAGAAAACGAAGATTACAACAAGCTTGTTGATATTGCAACGGCTCAGGGCAGGGATGTTTATATCGTTCCTACTTATACATCAATGATGGCTATGCGTCCTGTTATAGCTAAAAGACTCGGAGGTAAGGACTTTTGGGAATGATGATTAAAATAGCTCACCTTTATCCCGATATGCTCAATCTTTACGGCGATAGAGGTAATATTATTGCTTTGACTAAAAGAATGGAGCAAAGGGGAATAGATGTTACCTGCGACAAAATCACTATGGGCAAAACTTTTAATGCCGATGATTATGACATTCTTTTTATCGGCGGCGGTCAGGACTTTGAGCAGGATGTTCTTCTTGAAGATTTAAAAAAGGGCAAAGATAAAGAAATTAAGCGTGCGATTGAAATGGGCAAAGTTATGCTTGCAATCTGCGGCGGATACCAAATGCTCGGCAAATATTACAAAACATATGACGGCAAAATGCTTAATTATATCGGTGCTGTTGATTTTTACACCGAGGGCAAAGAAGAAAGAATGATTGGCAACTTTGCTTATAAAACAAAAGAGGGTATTGAGGTTGTCGGTTTTGAAAACCACAGCGGCAGAACATACCTCGGCAAAGGCGTTGAACCGCTCGGAAAAATGATTAAAGGAAACGGTAATAACGGCGAGGACGGTACGGAGGGTGTCAGGTATAAAAATACTTTCGGAACATATTCTCACGGTCCTGTTTTGCCAAAAAACCCACAGCTTGCCGATTTGCTGATTTCTATTGCGCTTAAAAATAAATACGGCGAAGTGAACCTTGCACCGCTTGACGATACTCTCGAAGATAAGGCAAGACAGCAGGTTATGAAGCTTTATATTGACTGATGAATTATTGTTTGCGGTTGTGAATAAGCAGCCATAACCGCACCAAAGTTTCAAACATTTAGAAATTTATTTCTAATAAAATAAATGAAACAATAAATGATTTGTTTCAACAA
>UQEY01000059.1 GCA_900540235.1 uncultured Eubacteriales bacterium | reverse complement strand
AAGCGTTTTTATTCCCCCGGTTGAACCGGGGGTTTATTTCTTTGCTGAAGACCAACTAAAGCGTCAAAGAAATTAATCTTTGACGCTTTTAATTAATGAGTATTATTATTTATCGTTTTATAGTCAACATATTGATTACCCGGCTTTGGATTGTCGTCTGTTTTTGCCGCAATAAGTTCGCTTACCGTAACAATTTGATATCCTTTTTTGATAAGTTCCGGAACTATTTTTTCAACAGCGTCAGCAGTTGACGGATAAATATCATGCATAAGAACTATTGAACCGTCATAAACATAATTTTCAATATTTTTGCAAATTTTCTTTTTATCTTTTGAGCGCCAGTCTTCAGTGTCAACCGACCAATATGCAATCGGCATACCTTCTTTTTCGCACTCTTTTCTGATTGTAGAAGTAATTTGACCGCCCGGACACCTAAACATAGTCGGCGCCTGTCCGCTGATTTTTTCTATCTGTTTGCTTGCCTTTGAAATATCGCTTGGCGTAACCTGAGAACCGTAGTGATTATGAGCGTAGGTGTGATTACCAAGCTCACAGCCAAGTTCAATTTCACGCTTTAAAATATGCGCCGTGTCGGCATTAACCCTTTCCCCTACCATAAAGAAAGTGGCACGGGCATTATTCGCCTCAAGTACATCAAGTATCCTCTCGGTCGAATTTGAACCGTTATAATCAAAAGCAGGGCCGTCATCAAACGAAAACGCAACCATAGGCTTAGTTGGGTCAACTTTGCCGATATTTATATCTTTATCATAAATTGTAACCTGCTGAGTATCGCTCCAAACACTGTAAACAGTCTTTTTTTCAACAGTCATATACGACCTGACTCTGACAAAATAAACATCGTTCGGATTCAACTGAGAGGCTGAAAAATTACGAGCATTACCGTCTGCAATATTTTCATTTTTATACTGCGAAAAATCTTTATTTAGCGAATATTGAATATCATAACCGTTTAAATTATCGCTGTCGTTCCATTCAACGGAAAGAACGCCTTTGCCGCCTGAAAACGCATTTGCCTGTGGTTTACTCGGAAGTGAAAAAGCGGTAATTGTCTTTGCATTTTTACTTAGGTATTCCTTATTCATAAAGTTTTTATAGGCATAAACTTTAATTTTATATATGCTTGCACCCGGTACATCTTTAATTTCAAACTTTGTTTTGTCGTTTGAATTATTTTGACCGAGTTTAATATATCGGTTTTGCGAACCGTCATAACTGTAAATATAATATCCGTCTGCCTTTTTAACTTTTGACCAACTTACAGTTATTGAATTTGTAGTATTGTCTGCCATTTTGACATTTTTTACTTGAGGCATACTTTTGCCGTTAGTAATACCGAGGGCTGTAAACATCGCCACTATAATTAAAAAAATAAGCAGTGCCGAAAAAACCTTTATTCTTTTTTCCATTGTAGACTATCTCCGTTTCTTAACAAAACAAAATATATTTACAAACCCTAAAACCAACTATAATATAGTACAAAAAAATGCAAATTTCAACCTTATTTCATAAATAAAAATAATTCGTATATTTACACAAATCGGTGCATTAAAAAATCGAAATATAAGTTAATATAACCAATATCAAGCTATATAATTATATTGAAACGATTTTGCAAAAATTACCAAAAATTATTTCTTTTCAAGCCTTGCGTAATTAGCCATCATTTTTTTAGTGCCGGCTTTATCAAACGCAACTTCCAAAAGCATATCGCCGCCCATAGGGGTTACGGTTAAAATTGTACCCGTGCCGAAAGACTTATGAATAACAGTATCGCCGACTTTGTAATCAACATTGTTCTTTTGAGCGGCATTGCCGGTTTGACCGAACTTGTGTGCACTGCTTGACGATTGCTTCATTGAAGTGACACGGTTTGACGAACCAAAAGCCGAAGTGCCCGCACTCCTTGTACCCGTGGCGAAACCTGAACGACTTGATGCAAAGCTCCTTCGTTCAACTACAGATTGGTCGTCAATAACAGAAGACGGAATTTCTCTCAAAAATCTTGACGGCATATTGCGTGAAGTTTGACCGTAGAGCATACGCTGTGCGGAAGAAATCAAATAAAGTTTCTTCTTTGCTCTTGTAATTCCGACATAAGCAAGCCTGCGTTCTTCTTCCAAATCTTCTTCACTGAACATCGATTGATTGCCCGGAAAAATGCCTTCTTCCATACCCGGAATAAATACAACCGGAAACTCAAGACCCTTAGCCGAATGAAGCGTCATAAGAACCACTGCGTCCTCATCTTCGTTATACGAATCAATATCTGAAATAAGCGCAACATCTTCAAGAAATTCCGAAAGGTTAGCGTCCTCGCTCTCCTCCTCATACTTAACAAACATAGAAGAAAGTTCCTTGATATTGTTAACTCTGTCCTCGTAAGTTTCAGGGTCTTCGTTAAGATAGCTTAAATATTTTGTATCTTCCAAAACTTCCTGAAGCAAATCGTTAAGACCCATTCCGTCTTCAATGCACTGTTGAAAATTGCGAATAAGCTTTGCAAAGCCCATAAGTTTTGAAGCGCTTCTTGATGTTTTTTGGAATTCATCCGCTCTTTCGCAAACTTCAAAAGCAGACATTCCGAGTCCGTTTGCGATTTCAAGCACATTTGCAAACATTGTGTCGCCTATCGCTCTTTTCGGCACATTAATTATACGCTGAAGCCTAACATTATCATTTGGATTATTGATAACTGCCAAATATGACACAATATCTTTAATTTCTTTCCTGTCAAAGAAACGGTGACCGCCGATAATTCTGTGCGAAATACCGCTCTTTGTAAGCATAACTTCAAGGTTTCTTGACTGAGCGTTCATACGGTAAAGAATTGCATGGTCGGAAAACTTCATTCCGTCTTTAACATTCTTTTCAATCTCATCAATTATGTATTGCGACTCCTCTGTTTCGCTCATAACTGTTTTATAAACAATTTTATCGCCGCTTCCCAAACGGGTGAAAAGAGTTTTGCCCTTTCTGTTTTTGTTGTGGGCGATAACAGCATTTGCACCGTCAAGAATATTTTGAGTTGAGCGGTAGTTTTCCTCAAGTCTTATTACCTTTGCGCCCTTGTAATGATTTTCAAACGACAAAATATTTTCAATCGTAGCGCCACGAAAACGATAAATACTTTGGTCGTCATCACCTACTACGCAAATATTTTTATACTTGTCTGCAAGAAGCGAAGTCAAAACATATTGAGCATGGTTAGTATCCTGATACTCGTCAACCATAACATATTTAAACTGAGTTTGATATAAATCTCTTACATCTTCGTTTTCTTCAAGAAGCTTAACGGTATTGAAAATGATATCGTCAAAATCCATTGCGTCTGACTTTTTAAGTTGAGCCTGATACATTTCGTAACATTCTGCGATTTTGCTTTTTCTGAAATCGTTTTGAGAAGTCTGCTTATATTCCTGCGGTGAAATAAGGCTGTCCTTTGCACGGCTGATTTCGGCAAGAATTGACTTATGATTGATAAGTTTATCTTCGATTCCGAGATTTTTCTGGCACTGTTTCATCACTCGCCTTGAATCATCGGTATCATAAATAGTGAAGTGATTTGTATATCCTATTCTTTCGCCGAAGCGCCTTAAAATTCGTGAGCAACAGCTATGGAAAGTGTATGCCCAAATATCGTTAGCTTCGTCACCGATAGCACTTACAAGCCTCTCTCTAAGCTCACCTGCCGCCTTGTTTGTAAAAGTAATGGCAAGCACCTGCCAAGGAGTTGCAAGACGAGAAGAAATTATATGTTCCACCCTGTTAACAAGAACAGTGGTTTTGCCCGAGCCTGCGCCCGCAAGAATCAAAAGCGGACCCTCGGTTGTGTCAACAGCAAGCTGCTGCATTTCGTTTAAAGCCATAAATTTTTCCTTTCCCCAAATAAGTTATAAAAAAGGGTGACAAAATGCCACCCTTTTATTTGTAGTTTTTAAATAAAGATTATCACTTGAGAAGTGTAAGCAAAATACCTGCTGCAACGGCTGAACCGATAACACCGGAAACATTAGGACCCATAGCGTGCATAAGAAGGAAGTTTGAAGGGTTTTCCTTTTGACCAACCTTTTGAGATACACGAGCAGCCATAGGAACCGCAGATACACCGGCTGAACCGATAAGCGGGTTAACCTTGCCCTTAGTAACAACATACATAAGCTTACCAAAGAGTGTACCGCCGGCTGTACCGAGGCAGAAAGCAACAAGACCGAGAACAACAATTTTGATTGTGTCAAGGTTGAGGAAGCTTTGAGCCGAAGTTGTTGCACCGACTGAAACGCCAAGGAAGATTGTGATAATATTCATAAGTTCGTTTTGAGCAGCTTTTGCGATACGCTCTGTCTGACCGCTTTCTTTAAGGAGGTTACCGAGCATAAGCATACCTACAAGTGATGCTGCGTCAGGAAGAAGAAGAGAAACGATAACGGTTACCATGATTGGGAAAAGTATCTTTTCAAGCTTAGATACAGGTCTGAGGCTTCCCATAACTACATTTCTTTCTTTCTTAGTTGTGAGTGCTCTCATAATAGGCGGCTGAATAACCGGAACAAGAGCCATATATGAGTACGCCGCAACAGCGATAGTACCGAGCATATACGGAGCAAGCTGAGATGTTACGAAAATAGCCGTAGGACCGTCGGCACCGCCGATGATAGCGATTGAACCTGCTTCGTTTGGAGCAAAGCCCAAAAGAATCGCACCTACATAGGTAAAGAAGATACCGAGCTGAGCAGCTGCACCGAGAATAAATGAACTCGGGTTAGCAATAAGCGGAGCAAAGTCGGTCATAGCACCGATACCAAGGAAGATAAGAGGAGGATAAATACCTGCCTTAACACCAAAGTAAAGGAAGTCCATAAGACCGGGTGTACAACCTACGAATTCACCTCTGCCTGCAAGCAAATCTCTGAAGCCGTCAAGGTCGTGATATTGAACTGCAAGGTTTGCCTCAGGTATGTTTGCAAGAAGCATACCGAATGCGATAGGAACCATAAGAAGCGGTTCAAAACCTTTTTTAATACCTAAATAAAGGAAAACGAATGCTACGAGAAGCATAATTGCGTTTTTCCAGCCACCGTCAGCAGTAAAGAAATAAGCATAACCTGAGTTTGTGAAGATGCTGACAATTACTTCCCAAACGCCCTGTAAAATTTCCATAGTCTACTGCCTCCTAAAAAGGTCTTGTGTTGTCGCTTATTGCCGCATTAGCCCATGGGTTTCTGCCTGCAACTTTAACAACATTAACCTTGCGTATTGATTTAACTACAGCGCCGTTTCCCTCGCTCATTGCAACGGCAGCCGCAATAGCCGCTACAACTTCGCCGCTGATACCTGCCTCAACAACAGGTTGCGGTGCGCTTGCCTTAGGAACAGGTGCCGGCATAGGAGCAGGAACTTTCTGTTCGCTCTTGGTTATCTTTTTGGTTTTTCCTTTTTTTGCCTTTGCTTCAGCGCTTGAAACTACCTTTCCGAATAAGTAGAAAATGATAATTAAAAGCACAAGCATTAAGAATACGATACCTGCGCCGGCGATTACAACCGTTGCAGTGAAGGTAGCGCTTCTGTCAGGCACTAATTCTAATAAAATCGGACTCACCTATATTCCCCCATTATATAAAAGATTAGTTAGTATTATAAATCAAACTTCGGCGAATTTCAACGAAAAATCAAGATTTTTTTAAATATGTTTAACTTGTATAAAATTGCTTGATTTTTTAAATAAATAGTATATAATATTATTAACAAAGGAGGTCAGATTATGACAGAAAAAACTTTAGTTATCGCAATTCTCGTTGCGCTTATACTTCTTTGGTTTGCCGAAACCTTAAATATGAAAAAAACAAGCAAAGTATTGGGCGGAGCTATCGACCTTGCTTTCGCAATTTTACGATAGCAAACCATATTTAATATAGTATATATCAAAAGCCGAAGGTCTTTTATGACCCTCGGCTTTGTTATTTTAATCGGGTAAATTATTGTTTATCTTAACATCGGTTTCTCTCCTATCGACGGCGAAGCCGC
>UQEY01000058.1 GCA_900540235.1 uncultured Eubacteriales bacterium | reverse complement strand
TAGTCCTACTGAATTTTTAAAACTCGGCACGGTTTAGCCACTTTATCGACAGTCTGAAAGGAAGTTGATTTTACTCAACTTCCTTTTGTCATATATAATGTTTATTTATAAAGCGGGCCGTAGGTCTTACAAGCTGAGTAATCGGCAGACTGAGTATCGTCTGTGCCGAATGCAGCCCAGCAATGAGGACGGAAGATTCTGCTTTCGTCAACATTGTGCATATTTACAGGAATGCGAAGCATTGAAGCAAGAGTGATAAGTTCGCCGCCTACATGACCGTAAACTGTCACGCCGTGGTTAGCGCCCCAATTAGCCATAACGCTGTAAACATCCTTGAATGCACCTTTACCGGTAAGAGTAGGAGCAAACCAAGTGGTTGGCCAAGATGGGTCAGTACGCTTGTCGAGTGTTTCGTGGATATCGTCAGGAAGGTCAACTGTGTAACCCTCGGCAATTTGAAGAACAGGACCGATACCCTCAACAATATTAACACGAAGCATTGTAACAGGCATTTCTGCTTTGCAACGGAAGTGAGAAGAAAATCCGCCGCCACGGAAATATTCGTAGTTTGCTCTGCACCAATCGGTAGCGTCAAGGCAAGCCTTAATATCGTCGTTTGTCATTTCCCAGAACGGTTTCATACAACCCTCGCCGTTTGCGTTTTTAGAGGCACCTGAGCCGTCAAGAGCAGTAGCACCTGAATTGATGAGGTGAATAAAGCCGTTCTTTGCCACACCCTCAGGGCGCTTGCCTGTAACTCTTTCGCAAGCGTCAGGGCTCCAATATGTACGAACATCGTGGAAACAAGGAGCTGTGTCGGAAACAAGGTTGCCGAGCATCATTGAAACGCCGTTTAATGTGTCATTTTCTGTTGCAAAAGGAGTAGGCATCTTCTTACCGTTCCAGTCAAATGAAGAAGCCATAATTGATTCTGTAAAGTCGGCGTTAGGAAGCCAGTCCGTCCAGTTTCTTTGACCCTGGAAACCTGCGGCAACAGCGTTTTTGCCGAGCGCTTCTTCGTGCCAACCCATTTCGTCAAGTTTCTTGTTGCCAAAGAGGATATCACGAACGATAAGAGTCATTTTTGTGATGAATTCCCAATCTTTGTCTGGGTCAATAACCTTTGATTTAGTGATAACTTCAGGTAAATTTTTGCCTGCGTTAACATCAAAGCCTTCCTTACAGTTTTCTTTTATCCAAGCGTAAGCTTTGTCGTATTCGTCGTGGTCATAAATGCCGAGTGTAATTCTTCTGCAAATTTCGGTCATATCAACCCATTCAGGACGGATGCCGAGATATTTTTGGAAGAATGAAGCGTTGCAGTAAGCACCTGCAATACCCATTGTAACACCGCCGATGTTAACATAAGACTTGTCTTTCATCCAACCGACTGAAACAGCACACTTAGCAAAACGAATAATTTTTTCTGCAACATCTTCAGGAATTGTGCTGTCGTCTTTTTCCTGAACATCGTGACCGTAGATTGAGAAAGCTGGCATACCCTTTTGAGCATAAGCTGCCATAACCGCTGCAAGGTAAACAGCGCCCGGGCGCTCTGTAGCGTTAAGACCCCAAACTGCTTTAATAGTTTTCGGGTTCATATCGTATGTTTCCATACCGTAGCACCAGCAAGGTGTAACCGAAAGGGTGGCAACAACATTTTCTGTTGAAAACTGTTCTTCACACTTAGCAGCTTCTGCGCCGCCGCCGATAGTTGTGTCGCTTACTACACACTGAGCAGGTGTGCCGTCAGGGTAGCAAACATTTTCACTGATAAGCTTAGCGGCAGCCTTTGCCATACCCATAGTCTGGTCTTCAAGGCTTTCTCTTACTCCGCCCCATCTGCCGTCAATGACAGGACGAATACCTATTTTAGGATATTTCATAAATTTTACTCCTTTATATATTTTATTTTAAAATTTTCACAAAATTATTGTAAGCGCTTTCAAACGCCTGCGCATTTTCAGGCTTATATGTTGTAAGCTTTTCACTTGATTTAATAAGCTCTCTGCCCTCGTTAACATCTTTAATATCGCCGAGTGCAATGAGCTGCAAAATAATATTGCCGAGTGCAGTGGCTTCCGTAGGACCTGCAACAACGCTCATATTAAGGCTGTCAGCAGTCATTTGGCAAAGGAAAGTATCCTTTGTACCGCCGCCGAGAAGATGAAGCACATCAAATTTATTGCCTGTATTTTCGCTTATTTGATTAACTGCAAAGCGATATTTCATAGCAAGGCTTTCATAAATGCACCTAATCATAGCGCCGTCACTCTCAGACTTGCCCTGACCTGTCTTTTCGCAAAAAGCACAAATCTTTTGCGGCATATTACCGGGAGTTGCAAAACTGTCGTCATCAGGGTCGATAAAGAACTTGAATGCGTCTTCTTTTCTTGCAAGTTGTTCCATATCATTATATGAATACTCTTTGCCCTCGCTTTTGAAGTTGCGCCTGATTTCCTGAATAAGCCACAAGCCGCTGATGTTTTTAAGATAATTGATTTTACCGTTGGCGCCGAGTTCGTTTGAAAGCTCGTCGTTCATACTTTTTTCGCTCAAAATAGGTTCATTGTTTTCGCATCCTATGAGCGACCAAGTACCGCAGGAGAGGAAAGCTGGGTTTTCGTTTTCACTTGCAGGCATAGCGGCAACGGCGCACTGCGTGTCGTGACCTGCAACTTTGATAACTTTAATGCCCTTGTATTCGCCTGCAACGGTAGCACTTTTAACAATAGTCGGCAAAAGTTTTTCATTTTTGCCTGTTACCTTAAATACTTCGTTTTGCCACTTAACATTTTTAAGGTCAAGCATTTGCGAAGTTGAAGCGATGGTTTGCTCAACTGTTTTTGCACCGCAAAGTGAATAGGCAAAAAGGTCTGGCATAAAGAGGAAAGTGTCGGCATTGTCAATCTTTTCACTGCAAAGCTGAAAAAGAGTATTGATAGGCATAATTTGATTGCCTGTAAGTTCATAAAGCTTGCTGTTTGATATGCTTTCAAAAACTTTTTTCGGCATATCTTTCGTTCTCTCATCACGGTAGCAAACGGGGAGAGAAATAAGATTTCCGTCCTTGTCAAGCATACCGTAGTCAACGCCCCAAGTGTCGAAAGCCAAAGCGTCAACATCTTTTGCCACATCAATAGCTTTTTTTACTTCGTTTAAAAGGTAAGGAAAGTCCCAGCAAAGAAGACCGTCCTTCTCAGTCAAATTGTTGTCAAATCGGTGCACTTCGCTGTAGTTTAACTTACCGTCTTTATATTCGGCAAGTATTGCTCTGCCGGTAGACGCACCAAAGTCGAATGCTAATACTCGGCTCATACTGTGACTACTCCTTTTTTAAGCAAAACATTTGCGTAAATTGCAGTTTCGCCCGTTGCGATAATGAGGTAAGCTTTCTTTGCCCTTTCATAAAAAGCAAAACGCTCTGTCATTTCAATATCGTGATGCTCAGGCTCATACTTGTTTAAAAGTTTGTCATACTCAGCCCAAATTGCAGGGGTAGGGGTGTTGTCGCCCTTAACAACTTCCATAAGTGCAACCGGCTTTTCTGTATATGTATCAAGCGGAATGAGTGAAAGAACAGCGTCAAGGATATCTGTTGTTGAATGACCGTCGGCACGGATAACTATTGCGTTTTTGCCAACGCTTTCGCAAGGAAAGTTACCGTCTGCAATAACGAGTTCGTCGCCGTGACCCATTTCACAAAGAGCTTTAAGAAGCTCGGGGGAAACTATAGGGTTAATGCCTTTAAGCATAATCAGTCCTCCTTTTTATGAAGTATATCATCATCAGGGTTGTACATCTTGTAACCCGGGTGACGACCTGTAATTCTGTAATAACTTCTAAGGTCGATAAGCTTTTGAATATTTTTTTCATCAATATCGTGGCTTCCGCCGAGGATAACTGCGTTGATAGTGATTTTTGCCCAAAGTTCAAGGCTTTCCATACGGTAAAATGCGGTGATAACATCACTGCCCACTGCAAGCGCACCGTGATTTTCAAGAAGCATAACATCATGCTCCTCAAGATAAGGCTCAATAGCGTCAGGAACTTCCGTAGTTGACGGAGTACCGTATGGTGTAAGCGGAACAGCACCGATAGCTGCAACATCTTCAATCATATTGTACATATCCATTGCCTTGTGAGCTACTGCAAAGCCTGTTGCTCCCGGTGGGTGAGCGTGAATAACACTCATAACATCGTCACGCTTGTCATAACATCTGAGGTGCATTTTGATTTCGCTTGACGGTCTGAGACCCTCTGCAGCTTCAAGAACATTGCCCTTAGAGTCAATTCTGATAAGTTTGTCAGGAGTGATGAATGATTTGCTCATACCCGTAGGAGTGGCAAGAATAGTGCCGTCGTCAAGCTTAGCACTTACATTGCCGTCGTTAGCTGCGACCCAACCGAGCTGCCACATTTTATGGCAAACATCGCAAATTTGGTCTTTAATTACATTAATATCCATAATAATTTCCTTTCTATTTGGAATATTTAATATTTCTATTTTTATTATAGTGTTGATTTTTGCCTACTTCTCGGTGTATAATGTGAAAAAATAGGACGATATTCACATTTGCATTGTAAGGGGGAATATTATGCGTTATACAGGTTATCAGGAGAATAAAAGCAGGGGCACATTTGGTTTTCCTATTCAACTTTACTATGTTGACAGCAACCATCCCCAGTATGAAATGCCGTTTCATTGGCATATGGAGTGCGAGCTTATTTTGGTGCTTGACGGCAAGTTTCATTTGTCGGTAAACGGTGTGAACTATGAGCTTGAAAAGGGGCAAAGTGTTTTTATTCCAAGCGAATTTATCCACGGCGGCGCACCTGAAAACTGTATTTACGAGTGCGTTGTGTTTGATATGGACAGTTTCCTTTCTCAGTCACCTCAATGCGTTGAAAGATATAACAATGCGCTTGACAGCGGAATGCTCAGTGAAATGGTTTTTGACCGTCAAAGCGATGCAGGCAGGATAGTTGACACACTTTTTGAAAGTATGGAAAAGGAAAGCGTTGCATACACTTTTACAACAACAGGTCTTTTGTGGCAGCTTATAGGTTATATATTAGAACAAAAATTACAAAATGCGCCGCTTAGTACAAATGCCGTATATCGTAAAAACAAGCAGATAAAAAAAGTGCTTACCAAAATAAGAAACGATTATTCAAAGCAGTTAACTCTTGAAGATTTGGCAGAAGAAGCACAGCTCAACAAACAATATTTTTGCCGAGCATTCAGGCAGGCAACGGGCAAAACGCCGATTGATTACCTCAACTATTATCGAATTGAATGTGCTGCCGAGCAGTTAAGCCTTTCTTACCTTTCTGTGACCGATATTGCACTTTCTTGCGGTTTTAACGATTTGAGCTATTTTAACCGCCTTTTTAAGCGAAGCAAGGGTGTCACGCCGAGCAATTATCGAAAAAGATTCAGATAAAAAAATAACCGAGATTCATTTTTACGAATCTCGGTTTTTTAATATTGTTGATATTATAAGTGAAATACGATATCATCGCTCTTTTTGTTAAATATCCAAATACCGACAGCAAGTGTTGTAAAAGAAACGACGGTTGCATAAGCAAGCAGTTTAGGGCTGAGCATATAGCCGTAAAGTACGCTTTGCCTAAACATTTCAATCATAGAATAAAGCGGGTTAATTTTAATAAGAATTCTTGTCCAATGGCCTGTTATCCTCTTAAACGGATATACGATAGGAACCATATAGAAAAGAAGCTGAGTAAGTACATCCCAAATATATTCCACATCTCTGAAATAAACGCCGATTACCGAAAGGATAAGACCGACACCGGTGCAGAAAATGAGAAGTAAAAACATAGGAACAATGCTCATAAACACATATGGTGTGATATGAAGATTGGAACCGCCGCTTATTCCCGTTACTTTAAAGAATATCCAAACACAAATAAGGCATAGAAGCGATATTGCAAATGTTACAAAGTTAGAGAAAATTGAAGAAAGCGGATACATATACTTCGGAACATATACTTTTTTTATAATACTTGCATTTCGCCTAAACGAAGTCATTGCCTGCTTTGTTGATGAAGTGAAAAAGCTGAACAAAAGACGACCGGTGAAAAGATAAACCGGGAAACAAATAACATTTTTATTTGATTTGCCGAAAATACCGCCGAATACAACCGAAAGAACAATCATTTGCAAAAGCGGTTGAATAAAGCTCCAAAGAATACCAAGCCACGAATTTCTGTATTTAAGCTTAACATTTTTAGCCGTAAGTTCCTTTAAAAGATTTTTGTATTTTTTAAAGGTCTTAACATTATGGTCAAGCTCTTTATTACTTGTACTCATATAAGCACCTCTTAATTATTAGTAAATAGTATATTGCTGTCAATGATTTAGCATTATAACACAATAAACATCATTTTTCAACATAAATTATAGTTTGCGGTTGTGAATAAGCAGCCATAACCGCACCAAAGTTTCAAACAATTAGAAATTTA
>UQEY01000057.1 GCA_900540235.1 uncultured Eubacteriales bacterium | reverse complement strand
CTATCATCTTGCACATGTGTTTACTATCATACTACACTATACACTGCGTTCGCCCGCTAAACATTAATTTAATCTTCTTGATTATTCATATCAACAATATGTTTAAGTTCAAATTTATCGCCGATATTTTCAATATAATAAAGATTTTTATTTGAATACGAATTGACTTTTCCTGTATTTTCAATAAGAACTTTTGTACCGTACATATCCATTCCGTGTTCAAAAATCAAACCGTTTTCGATATCGTCAATCATTGAAGCATCAACTGTTTTTGGATATATAATTTTACCTATTCTGACATAGATTTTACTTTTTGGGTAAAGATAAAGCCAGCTTTTACTGTGGCTTTTTAAACGGCGCTTAATATCATCTGCACTTTTTCCGATATAAAGACTGCGTTCTTTTCCATTATACAAACGGCTTATGTAATAAAGTCCTTTTCTTTTTCAAGTTCATCTATAATATCATTTATAAGCTTTTTATTGCTCCACTCAATAATTACTTTTTCCATAGAATTCACCTAAAAAGGCGGACAGAGAATAATTCTTTGTCCGCCTTAAATCGTTTATATTAATTTTGTCAAATTCTTGCTACGCCGTCTTTAACTGCTGCGTCGGCAACTGCTTTGGCAACAGTGTCTTTAATTCTTTCATCAAAAGCGTACGGAAGAATATAATCGGCACTGAGCTTATCATCGTCAACAAGTGAAGCGATAGCGTATGCTGCGGCAATCTTCATATTTTCTGTAATTTGGCTTGCTCTGACATCAAGAGCGCCACGGAAAATGCCCGGGAATGCAACAACATTATTAATTTGGTTAGGGAAGTCGGAACGACCTGTACCGACAATCTTTGCACCTGCTGCCTTTGCCTCGTCAGGCATAATTTCAGGTGTTGGGTTAGCCATAGCAAGAACAACAGGGTCTGCATTCATAGTTTTAATCATTTCAGGAGTGAGAACGCCCGGAGCAGAAACGCCGATAAAAATATCTGTGCCCTTAACTGCGTCTGTAAGTGTGCCCTTTGTCATCTCTCTGTTAGTAACCTTAGCGATAGCTTGCTTTGATGGGTTGAGGTTTTCTCTGCCCTCATAAATAGCACCGGTTCTGTCACAAAGGATAACATCCCTAAGACCCAAAGTCATAAGAAGCTTTGCAATAGCAATACCTGCTGCGCCCGAGCCGTTGATTACAGCTCTGCAGTCTGAAAGTTTTTTGCCTGTAAGCTTAGTTGCGTTGATAAGAGCGGCTGAAACAACAACTGCCGTACCGTGCTGGTCGTCGTGGAAAATAGGAATGTCACATCTCTCTTTGAGCTTTTCTTCAATTTCAAAGCAACGAGGAGCAGCAATATCCTCAAGATTGATACCGCCGAATGAACCGCTGATGTTATAAACGGTTTCAACAAATTCGTCAACATTCTTTGTGCGAACGCAAAGAGGAAATGCATCAACATCGCCAAATTCCTTAAACAATACGCACTTACCCTCCATAACAGGCATACCTGCTTCAGGACCGATATCACCAAGACCCAAAACAGCAGTACCGTCGGTAATAACAGCTACCATATTCCATCTTCTTGTAAGTTCCCAGCTCTTTTTATAATCAGCCTGAATAGCAAGGCAAGGCTCTGCTACGCCCGGAGTATATGCAAGCGAAAGAGAATCTTTGTCGTTTACCTTTGCTCTTGCGTTAACTTCAATTTTACCTTTCCACTCTCCGTGAAGTCTTAATGATTCTTTACGATAATCCATAGTTTGTCACCTCATAAAATTTTAATGATTTATATCACAGTTTAAAAGCCTTCCCCTTGAAAAAAGAGGAAGCCTTTTAATATATACTATATCAATATCATTCCCAAGGGAACTTATATTGCGTTAAACCGAGTTCGTCACGAACTTCGTTCATTTCTTTTTGAACAGATTCGTTAATAGGAACACCGCTGTCTTTTCTCTGCTGCCAAATATCCCATTCTTTTTCACCTGCCGTGTAAATTCTGTCACAACCCGGTGCCTTTGTTGAATTACGAACAGAACGAATAATCTCGCCTGCTTTCTTTCTTGTTTCGGCTTCGCCTACAAAATGGTCGGTATCGATAGCGATAAAGAAGTGACCGAGATGATAAGGAACAAGGTTGCCGTTTTCATCCTTGCCGTTAAGCGCTTTACCGTAATTACCGTCCTGAAGTGCGGCAGAAAGAAGCTCGATAACCATAGCGTAGCCATAGCCCTTGTAGCCGCCGAGTGCTTCACCGATACCGCCGAGAGTAGTAAGAGCAGCATCGCCCGAACGAATCTTTTTAAGAGCTTCGCCTGCGTCACCGCTGATTTCCTTACCATCCCTGCCGATAATTGTACCCGGATGAACATCCTCGCCGATTCTTTCATAATATTCAATCTTGCCGTTTTGAGTGATTGAAGTTGCACAGTCGATAACAAAGTCAAATTCTTCATCTGACGGAATTCCGATAGTAAGCGGGTTAGTACCAAACATACCGTCAACACCGAATGTAGGAGCAACAGACGGACGGGCATTAGTACCGGTAATACCGATACAGCCCTGCTTTGTAGCCATTGTTGCATAATAGCCTGCAATACCGTAATGGCAAGAATTACGAACCGCAACCATACCCAAGCCGTACTGCTTAGCCTTGTCAATAGCCATTTGCATTGACTTGTAGCCGATTACCTGACCCATACCGTCGTGACCGTCAACAACGGCTGTGCACGGTGTTTCCTTAACAATTTCAAAATTAGTTATAGGGTTTTGAATACCTGCTTTAATTCTGTCAAGGTAAATAGGCTTGAAGCGATTACAGCCATGGCTTTCTATACCTCTCCTGTCAGATTCAAGCAAAATATCCGTACAAATTTCTGCTTCTTCTCTCGAAATACCGTAACCTACAAATGCGTCTGTTACAAAATTAATAAGTGTATCCCAAGGACATACAACTTTACCCATAATAAAAAATCTCCTTTTCTTGATATCGATGTAGGGGGCGGTATCCCGACGACCCTATATTCAATATCTATATCTTATTTATTATCTTTCCCAATTACGAGAGCGTTCAACAGCACGCTTCCAATCGGAATATTTTTGGTTTCTTTTTGAAATTTCCATTGACGGAACAAAAATCTTGTCAACCGCACGGTTAGCCTCAATTTCCTCAAGGCTGTCCCACACACCTGTTGCAAGACCAGCGCAGTAAGCCGCACCGAGAGCCGTGGTTTCAACATTCTTCGGTCGGTTAACATTAACACCTGTCATATCTGCCTGAATTTGCATCATAATGTCAGACACGGAAGCGCCGCCGTCAACTCTCAAATCTTTAAGCACAATACCCGAATCGTTCATCATAGCTTCAAGCAAGTCCGTCATTTGATAAGTAATGCTTTCAATCACTGCTCGGCAAATATGCTTTTTATTAACGCCACGGGTAAGACCAACCATTATGCCCCTTGCGTACATATCCCAATAAGGGGCGCCCAAACCTGTAAACGCAGGAACGAAATAAAGCCCGTTTGAATCTTCCACCTGCTCCGCAAAAATGTCACATTCACGGGCGGTTTTAATAAGTTCTACCTCGTCACGAAGCCATTTGATTACCGAGCCGGCATTGAACGCCGAACCTTCAAGCGAATATGTAATCTCATCGCCGATACCCCAAGCGATACCCGACAAAAGATTTGAACTTGAATTAACACGCTTATTTCCCGTATTCATAAGAAGGAAACAACCTGTGCCATATGTATTTTTAGCCTGACCGGAATTGAAACAACCCTGACCGAAAAGTGCACCCGGTTGGTCGCCGATAGCGCCCGCAATAGGAACTTCGGCAATATCTTCAATACCTGTTATATGCGCAAGCTTGCCGTATATGCAACTTGACGGTTTAACTTCGGGAAGCATATTCATAGGGATACCGAGTTTTTCGCAAAGAAATGAATCCCAGCAAAGCTTATTAATATCAAAAAGCATCGTTCTGCAAGCATTTGAATAATCGGTTACATGAACCTTGCCGTTTGTTAAATTCCAAATAAGCCAAGTGTCAACCGTGCCGAAAAGAAGTTCTCCCCTTTCAGCCTTTTCCCTTGCGCCCTCAACATTGTCAAGTATCCATTTAATCTTTGTACCGCTGAAATATGCATCAATCAAAAGACCTGTCGTTTCCTTAACATAATCGGAAAGACCTTCGGCTTTAAGTTCTTCACAAATAGGTGCCGTTCTTCTGCACTGCCAAACGATAGCGTTATAAATAGGTCTGCCCGTTTCCTTTTCCCAAACAATAGTGGTTTCACGCTGATTTGTTATTCCGATACCGACAATATCCTTTGGGTCAACTTTTTCAAGCCTCAAACAGGTAAGCATTGCGCTCGTTTGCGAAAACAAAATTTCCATAGGGTCGTGCTCAACCCAGCCGTTTTGAGGATAGTGCTGGGCAAACTCATTTTGCGCCTTGGCAACGATTTCGCCTTTTTTGTTAAATATGATAGCTCTTGAGGAGGTGGTTCCTTGGTCAAGAGCCATAATATATTTTTCGGCCATATAATTAAACTCCTCTCAAAATGGGTAATGAATTATTGCTTATAATAGGTTGAAGGTCAGCACAACAAAGGCGAACACAGTTCGCCCCTACGATAATCTTATCATTTTAGACTACTGTAGGGGTCGGCGTCCCCGACGACCCGTTAAATAAGTAATAATTTATCATTCTAAAATGCCTATGTTCATTTTACTTCTTTTGAGAGTTATTGTCAATATATATAAAAATTATATGCTTGCTTTTTATACTTTTGTGACATTTTGTTCAATCAGTAAACTCAAAGAATATTTCATGGAAAAAATAACCGTAGTTCGTCTATCACCACGAACTACGGTTAAATTAATCTTTTTGTCATATATTGTTTTCGATATAATTGAGCATATCACCTACGGTTTCAATCTTTTCGATAATTTCGTCAGGCACTTCAATCTTAAATTCATCTTCAATCGACATAACAATATCAATAGCGTCAAGGCTGTCTGCGCCCAAATCTTCAATAAGCATACTGTCCTGAGTTATTGAATTTGCGTCAACATCAAGTTGCTCTGCCAAGATTTCCTTTAATTTTTCAAATACCATAATATCTTCACCTCAAAAAAATGTTGTTTAAATTAACTCATTATGTTATTATCATATTATAAAATTCTTTTTGAGTTGTCAACTACTATTTTTATTTTTTTAAAGAGGCGAATAATAATGTATAATTTTTGTTTAATAGGTTACCCTTTGGGTCATTCTATGTCACCTGTAATTCACAAGGAGCTTTTTAAAATCAAGGGCATTGACGCAGGCTATAAGCTAAATGAAATTGCACCGGAAAATTTGGAAAGCGAATATAACGAACTTAAAAATCTTAACGGCTTTAATGTTACTATTCCGCATAAAACGGGAATTATTCCTATGCTTGACGCACTCAGCGAGCGAGCAAAACTTTTCGGTGCGGTAAACACGGTTAAGATTGAAAACGGCAAGGCAACCGGTCACAACACCGACTGCTTCGGTTTTTTAAGAGCGCTTGAAATGGCAGGTATTGAACTTAAAGGAAATGTTCTTCTTTGCGGCAGCGGCGGTGTGTCAAGAATGTTTGCTTTTGAAAGTATACTTGCAGGTGCAGATTTAACTATTGCAGTAAGGGATGACGATATTCCTGATGCAAATCTTATTAAATCGGAAATCAAGGACAAGCTTGGCAAAGATGCAAAAGTCATCAAACTTTGCGAGGTTGACGGCGAATACGACTTGCTCATTAACGGAACTCCTGTCGGTATGTATCCTAAGGTTGAAGCAAGCGTTTTGCCTAAAGAGCAGGTAAAAAAATGCAACGCTGTTTTTGACGCAGTATATAACCCGCAGGAAACTTTGCTTTTGAAATATGCAAAAGAGGCAGGAATAAAATACTCAAACGGTTTGCCTATGCTTGTTTGGCAGGCTGCCGTTGCGCAGGAAATTTGGTTTGACACCGAGTTTACCATGGATGATATTAAAAAAGTTTTGAAAATAACACAAGAGGAAATGGAAAAGATATGAATATAATTCTTTGTGGCTTTATGGGCAGCGGAAAAACCGTTGTCGGCACCGAACTTGCCAAAATAACAGGCAGAAAATTTATTGACATCGACGAAATGATTGAGCAAAAGCAAGGCGTTGCAATCAAAGCTATTTTTGCAACAAGAGGCGAAGACTATTTTCGTGATTTAGAGTGGGAAGCCTGCAAGGAAATTGCAAATCTGAAAGACTGCGTTGTTTCAACCGGCGGCGGCGCAATGACTTTTCAGCGCAATGTTGACGCAGTAAAAGGCAGCGGCAAAATCGTTTTTCTCGACGCAGATTTTGATGTTATTTGCCAAAGAATAGGAAACAGCACCACTCGTCCTCTTTTTCAGGATAAAGAGAAGGCAAAAGCACTTTATGACGAAAGAAAATCAAAATATCTCGCTTGTGCCGATATTGTAATCGACGGCAATATGTCTGCAAGGAAAACAGCAATGGACATTGCAGAGATGCTAAGATAAATTATAGTTTATCTTAACATAGGTTTCTCTCCTATCGACGGCGAAGCCGC
>UQEY01000056.1 GCA_900540235.1 uncultured Eubacteriales bacterium | reverse complement strand
GTGGCGGCTTCGCCGTCGATAGGAGAGAAACCGATATTAAGATAAACTATAATTTATCTTGCTTTCTGTGCAAGTCTAACAACCGCTTTAACTACTTCGCTCAAAATAATAACCGTAAATGCGAGGGCAAAAATCTTGAGCCACATATTAAGCGAAAGAGCAACCGTGCCGAAAAATGCGCCCGCAAACTGGATAATGATTATCTGTAAAACGAATGTAAGACCCACTACGCCGAGCATAAGCTTGTTTTTAAACAAATGCTTAAAGATTGTTTGGCTGTGAAGTTCACGGCAGTTAAAAGCGTTAAAGAGTTGGAACAAAACAAAGAGAGTGAAAAGGACTGTTTTCATCTCTCCCTGCGCCGCACCGAGGAAGTTAAGCTTATATTGGCAAAGGAAAACGACCGACATATAAATGCCTGTGGAAAAAATCTTAATAAACATTTCTTTTGAAATAATATTTTCGCTTCTGTCAGTCGGTTTTCTGCTCATAAGGTCACTGTAATTCGGTTCAAGACCGAGAGTAAGAGCAGGAGGTCCGTCCATAATAATGTTTATCCAAAGAAGTTCAAGAGCGGTAAACGGTGCGTCAAGACCCATAAGAACCGAGGCGAAAACGCAGATTACCGAAGCGATATTAACAGTAAGCTGGAACGAGATGAAGCGCTTAAAGTTTTCATAAATATTTCTGCCCCATTCAACTGCTTTAACAATAGTTGTAAACGAATCGTCAATAAGCACAATATCGCTTGCTTCTTTTGAAACTTCCGTGCCGGAGATACCCATAGCAATGCCGACATCGGCGTTTTTGAGCGCAGGTGCGTCGTTTATACCGTCACCGGTTACCGCAACAACTTCGCCCTTAGCTTTAAGAAGCTTAACCACTCTCATTTTAACTGTAGGTGTACTTCTTGCGATTACACAAATCTTGTCAAGCTTAGCCGAAAGTTCTTCGTCGCTCATTTCTTCAACATCTTTAGCCTCAACCGCAATACCGCCGTTATCAAGAAGATGAAGTTCATCGGCAATGGAAGAAGCGGTAATAATGTTATCGCCTGTTAAAATCTTGACGCCTACGCCTGCGCTTTGGCAAGACTGAACAGCTTCGTAAACATCGCTTCTAAGCGGGTCGGCAATGGCAACAAAGCCGTCAAATACCATATCGCTTTCAAGCTTTTGATGTTCGGCTTCGTTTTCATAATCACGCATTTGTAAAAGCTCTTTGTGTGCAAAAGCGATAACACGCATAGCCTTCTGCTCGGCAGACAAAATTGCTCTTTCAATCTCGTCAACTCTTTCAGGGGTGAGTGCGCACATTTTTATTACACATTCGGGACTGCCTTTAACATAGCTGATTATTTTTTCGTCCACATTTGAAATTGTGGTCATATGCTTTAAGTCTGACGAAAACGGAAATGCGCAAAGAGTTTCGTGGTCTGCTCTCTCCTGCTTATAAGTCTTATTACCCGAAGCATTAAAGAAATTAAGCATTGCACATTCGGTCGGGTTGCCGATAAATTCACCTTTTTCGCCGATATCCGCAGTTGTGTTAAGGCAAATATTGTGGGTAAGATATTCGTTTTTAAGTTCGTTTGCATCGCTGTGCCAAGCGGTGTCATAATAAGTTTTAACCGTCATTTTGTTTTCGGTCAAAGTACCCGTCTTGTCTGAGCAAATAACGCTGATACAACCGATTGTTTCGCTTGCAATCATCTTTTTAACAAGTGCGTTTTGCTTTGAAAGTTTAATAATATTAATAGAAAGCGAAACGGCAACAATAGTAGGAAGTCCCTCCGGAACAGCGGCAACGATAAGCACAATACTTGTAATAAACGCTTCCATAATACTGTCAAAAGTGAAGCTTTTTGAAATTGCAAATGAAATAAGCTGAGCCACAAAAACTACGGCTGCGGCGCAAACGCCCATAACAGTAATTGTTTTGCCGAGTCTTGCAAGCTTTTCCTGAAGCGGAGTGCTCGACTTTTCATTGCCGGTAAGTTCACTTGCAATTTTGCCGAACTCTGTTTTATCGCCTACTGCAACAACGATAGCCTTGCAGTGACCCTCGGTAATAAATGTGCCGCTGTAAATCATATTTGCACGCTCGGCAAGAGGCGTTTTTTCGTCACTTATTTCAAGTTCACTGTCTTTTTTAACCGCAAAGCTTTCGCCCGTAAGCGCCGATTCGTCAACTCTCAAGCTTACGCTTTCAATAAGTCTGCAATCGGCAGGAATTTTGTCGCCGGCTGAAAGAAGAAGGATATCGCCCGTCGCAATTTCATCCTTGTTAAGCTTAACTGTTTTGCCCCCTCTTACCGCACGAACAACAACATTGCCGTTGATTTTTGACAGTTCGTCAAACGCTTTGGCACTCCTGCCCTCCATAACAACGCTGATAACGACCGAAAGTGCGATAGCAACAAACACGCCCACACATTCAAGGTAGTCCGCTTCACCGCCGGTAAAACCTCTTATAATATTAACCGCAAGCGCAATTAAACCCGCCGCAATAAGCATAAGAAGCATCGGCTCGGTTGATGCGTCCCAAATTCGTTTTAAAAGTGAGTCGCCTTTCTTTTTTGTGAGTGAATTTTGACCGAAACGCTCAATGTTTTTCTTTGCGCCCTCATCGCTTAAACCCGAGGTTTCGTTTGATGAGTAGCTTTTGATAACTTCGTATCTTGTTTTTGTAAAGTCGCTCATACTCTTACTCCTTAGTTTTATTCAATAAAAAAACCTACACACTCTCGTGCGTAGGTCAATGGGTAAAAAAATAAAGACCACGGCACGGATATAAAAATGCATTGCATTTATTTTCGTGCATGAGTCTCGTTAATTAAGACAAGCCAGACGATAAGCGTCAGTTTGTTGACTTGCCACACATACTTATGTGCAAACTACTCCCCCAAGCGAAGCAGGTTCTTAAATTGTGACATCATATTAACACTAAAGCCGTCGGTTAGTCAAGCGTAACCTTCGTCGTCGCAAACTTCGTATCGTTCGTGACGAATTTCTTTAATATATGATTTGAAATTCATCCCTCATTCACTTTGTTGCTTCTCCTCTCAAAATCTGTCGTACAGTAGTGCGGCAGATTTTGTATTGCTGATTTTTTAGATAATAACGGGTCGTCGAGGACGCCGACCCCTACATCGTCCAAAGAAATCAAAACATTTAAATAAAAAGGGCGTAGGGGCGAATATTATTCGCCCGCAGTAATACCGTTATTTTTAAAATGCTTATAAATGATTACGGTGCGTCAGTGACACAAACCACTTTTTCACTATTACTTATTACCTAAAATCGGCAAGTTTTGAAAGTGAAGAGTGAAAAATTAATAGATAAAAAGGAAAATCGGCAAGTTTCTTACGAAACTTGCCGATTTTTGGTGGAAGAGGGTGGATTCGAACCACCGAAGCTGAATAGCGACAGATTTACAGTCTGTTCCCTTTGGCCGCTCGGGAACTCTTCCATATTGGAGCTGGTGAACGGACTCGAACCCCTGACCTGCTGATTACAAATCAGCTGCTCTACCAACTGAGCTACACCAGCGTATCTCCAACGCTTGATTACTATATCATAAATCGAATAAACTGTCAAGACTTTTTTAAAAAAAGTTTATTTTCCCCAGTTATTTATTACACGGTTAATCATATCGGGGTCTTTTGTGGTGATATTATCGGGCTTAATAACGAGCACTTTTTTAGCGTTTCGTTCGCTGTCAACAGTCCAAACGGAAAGCTTGTATCCCTTTTTGTGAAGAAGATTGGAAAGCTGAGAGCCTGCAAATTTATAGTTGCAGTTAATACCCACAGCGCCGGTATCTTCAAGAAGCTTGATGATTTTTTGCCTGTAGTCGTCTGAAAAAGCTTTAAACTTTGACGGCTTATAGTTGAGATAATAGTCCATATTTGCGCAGTTTGAATCTTTAACCGCTTTAACATTAATCTGCTCAATTCCCGTTAAAAATGAGCGGTCAAGAAGATTATAATCAACCAAAAGAGCGTGGAGAGCGTTTAAAACCCTTGTTTCTTTTATGTCAAAATTAATTTGCATATCTTCTTTTTCTTTAATAAGTTTAAGTGCATCCTCAAGCGGTGCGCCGTCATTATTGGTAACGACTAAATCGTGGCTCATAACAAGAGTGCCATTAGGCCTTTGGCGAACATCGACCTCAAGTATCTGAGCGTTATTTTTTATTGCGGCTTCAACGGCTTCGATAGAATTCATCTCGGTACCGTAAGCGCCTGTATGGGCAGTAATTGTAAAATCATCCATAAAAGTAAGCTTCCTTTCGTCATAAGACTTGGTTACCGCATAATCGGCAACACCGACAATCATAGCGACCGAAGTCAAAAAAGCAAACACCTGATAGGAAAAATGCTTTGCCCAAGTAGGGGTCATATTTCGTTTTAAAAATCTTTTAAACTTTTTCCATTTAGAGATTTTCTTAGCCATATGATTACCTGCTGTTAATATCGTTATAAAATAGTATGGGTGGAAACGAAACAAAATGCCGATATCCACCCAAAACCTTTAATTTACTTGAAAATTATCTTAAAGAACCGCTGTAGTTAGGAGCTTCCTTAGTGATAGAAATATCATGAGGATGAGATTCGATAAGACCTGCGCTTGTAATTTTGATAAACTTAGCTTTAGTTCTGAGTTCTTCAATAGTATGGCAACCGCAATAACCCATACCTGAGCGAAGGCCGCCCATCATCTGATAAATAGTATCGCCTAAAGGTCCCTTGTAAGGCACACGACCTTCTACGCCTTCAGGAACAAATTTCTTTGAACCCTTTTGGAAATATCTGTCGGCACTGCCCTTATTCATAGCGCCGAGAGAACCCATACCACGGTAAACCTTAAACTGTCTGCCCTGGTAAATTTCTGTTTCGCCCGGTGATTCCTCGCAACCTGCAACGAGCGAACCCATCATTACGCAAGAACCGCCTGCTGCGATAGCCTTAACAATTTCACCGCTGTACTTGATACCGCCGTCGGCAATAACAGGAACACCGTACTTGTCAGCTCTTTCGGCAGAATCGTAAATAGCCGTAATCTGAGGTACGCCGATACCTGCAACAATACGGGTAGTACAAATAGAGCCCGGACCGATACCGACCTTGACTGCATCTGCGCCTGCTTTAATAAGCGCTTCGGTTGCGTCTGCCGTTGCAACATTACCTGCAATAAGCGAAATTTCAGGGAATGCGTTTTTAACAATGCCTACGCTCTTCATAATGTTTTGGCTGTGACCGTGAGCAGAGTCAAGCACGAATGCGTCAACGCCTGCGTCTGCAAGAGCCTTTGCACGAACAAGAACATCATCCGTTACGCCCAAAGCCGCTGCGCAAAGAAGCCTGCCCTTTTTATCTCTTGCAGTATTAGGGTACTTAACGCTCTTTTCAATATCTTTAATTGTTACAAGACCTGAAAGCTTACCGTTTTCGTCAACAAGCGGAAGCTTTTCAACCTTTGAACCCATAAGAATTTTCTTAGCTTCTTCAAGAGTTGTGCCCTTAGGAGCTGTAACAAGCTGTGCCTTAGGAGTCATAACTTCGGAAATTTTAACATTATAGTCGGTCATAAAACGCATATCACGGTTTGTAAGAATACCGACGAGAGTGCCGTCTTCTTCACAAACAGGGACACCGCTGATACGATACTTATTCATAAGTTCTTCAGCGTCGCTTGCAAGGTGATTCGGTGAAAGGAAGAACGGGTTTGTAATTACACCGTTTTCACTTCTCTTAACCTTGTCAACCTCGTCAGCCTGCTCTTCAATGGTCATATTTTTGTGAATAACACCGATACCGCCTTCTCTTGCAATGGCAATAGCCATTCTTGACTCGGTAACTGTGTCCATAGCGGCAGTCATAACAGGGATATTAAGGGTAATATCCTTAGTAAGCTTAGTTTGAAGCTGAACCTTGTCAGGTGTAACATCACTCTCAGCAGGAATGAGAAGCACATCATCAAAAGTTAAGCCTTCTTTTACAAATTTTTCGCCGTATTCGCTCATTAAATTCCCTCCGTTTTCAAGTAATAATATTTTGATTAAATATTTTATCTATAATATCACTTTTTTTATATATGTTCAAGAGTTTTTTGGCAATATGTTAAGGGAAATTATTACTTATAGCCATCCTCACAAAAAATATTATCGGGCGATTGTATGTCGCCCGATAAATCACAATTATTTATTTTTCATTCTTTCAGCCGCAGCGGTAACAAAACCACGGAAAAGAGGATGCGGCTTGTTTGGTCTTGACTTAAACTCAGGGTGGAACTGACAGGCAACAAACCAAGGATGCTCAGGAATTTCAACCATTTCAACAATATGATTATCAGGTGATGTACCTGCAAAAATCATACCGCCCGAAAGCAAGTCGTTGCGATAATCGTTATTAACCTCATATCTGTGCCTGTGTCTTTCATAAATCATTGAAGCGCCGTAAAGCTGATACGATTTTGACTCAGGGTTAAGAGCGCAAGGGTACTGACCGAGGCGCATTGTGCCGCCCATATCGGTAACATCTTTTTGCTCCGGCAAAATATCAATAACAGGATAAGGAGTGTCCGGGTTAATTTCAGCCGAGTTGGCGTCATTAAGACCGAGCACATGCCTTGAAAATTCGATAATCGCAATCTGCATACCGAGGCAGATACCAAGGTAAGGGATACCGTGAGTTCTTGCATACTGGCAAGCGTTAATTTTGCCCTCAATACCACGGCTGCCGAAGCCGCCCGGCACAAGTATACCGTCCATATCGCCCAAAACCTTGTCAAGGTCAACATTGTCACCCTCAAGAGTTTCCGAATCTATCCAAATGATGTCAACGGCACTTCTCGTTTCAATTCCGCCGTGTTTGAGCGCTTCATTAACAGAAATGTAAGAATCGTGAAGTTCAACATATTTGCCGACCATAGCAATCTTAACGGTTTGCTTAGGGTTTCTGAGCGCTTCAAGCATATGCTCCCAGTCGGCAAGGTCACGCTCACCGCATTTAATGCCGAGCTTTTTGATAACAACATCGTCCATATGCTGTTCTTTAAGCATCATAGGTACGGCATAAAGAATATCGCAGTTATTGTTTTCAATTACACATTCTTTGTCAACATTGCAGAAAAGCGCAATTTTATTTTTAATATCGTCTGTAAGAGGATGTTCGGTACGGCAAACAATAATGTCAGGGCTGATACCGATAGAAAGCATTTCCTTAACAGAGTGCTGAGTAGGTTTACTCTTTAACTCGTCGGAAGCGGCAAGGTAAGGCACAAGCGTCACATGAATGAAAAGGCAGTTTTCCCTGCCAACTTCAACAGCGAACTGGCGAATTGCTTCAAGAAAAGGCTGCGATTCTATATCGCCCACAGTACCGCCGATTTCAACAAGGCAAACATCTGCGCCGGTGTCTGCATTGCGGTTAATATAACGCTTAATTTCGTTAGTTACATGAGGAATAATTTGGATAGTTTGACCGCCGTAAACGCCTTTACGCTCGTCAGAAATAACTTTCCAGTAAACTCGACCCGAAGTAAGGTTTGAGTTTTGCGAAAGGCTTTCGTCAATAAATCTTTCATAATGGCCGAGGTCAAGGTCGGTTTCAGCGCCGTCATCGGTAACAAAAACTTCACCGTGCTGAACAGGGTTCATTGTGCCCGGGTCAACATTAAGATAAGGGTCAAGTTTTTGAGCCGTAACTTTTAAGCCACGAGATTTGAGAAGTCTGCCCAGTGATGCTGCCGTAATGCCTTTGCCAAGACCCGAAACAACACCGCCGGTGATAAAGATATACTTTGTGCTGTTCATAATACCACCTCTTAGATAAAAAATACAAAATAAAAACAAAAAACGGCTGTACGCACTTGTACAACCGTCTGTACTTATATATTATAAAGCACTTTACTTACCATTTCAATAGTAAATTAAAATTTTTTGATTTTTTTTGCAGTCGGTAAATTATAATTTATAATAGGTTGACGGCGTTGCCACATTGTAGTTTTTCTCTCCCTCAGTCAACAAAGTTGACAGCTCCCTCATCA
>UQEY01000055.1 GCA_900540235.1 uncultured Eubacteriales bacterium | reverse complement strand
GTTTGTAATTGTATACAATCATCCTACACAACTGTATACAATCATACTCTTGACATGATATTCGCCCCTACGATAGTTTGTTATTTTTGACTTCTGTAGGGGTCGGCGTCCTCGACGACCCGTATAATTTATAAAATTTTCATTTACACCCCTTGACAATAGGCGAAAATAGTCTATAATAATATTAGCACTCGAAAGACAAGAGTGCTAATTTGTAAACTAAGGTGATATATATGAGAAAGAAACAATTTAAAGCAGAATCGAAAAAACTGCTTGATATGATGATTAATTCTATTTATACTCACAAGGAAATATTTTTGCGTGAGCTTATTTCTAATGCAAGCGACGCCATCGACAAGCTTTATTTTAAATCGTTGACTGATGACAGTGTTAAGCTTGCAAGGGAAGATTTTAAAATTCACATTGACCTTGATAAGGAAAACAGAACTGTTAAAATCAGCGATAACGGTATCGGTATGACCGAGGAAGAACTTGAAAACAACCTCGGCACAATCGCAAAGAGCGGTTCGTTCAATTTTAAAAAGGAAAATGCCGACAATGAAAAGGCAGACGATATTTCCGTTATCGGTCAGTTCGGCGTTGGTTTTTATTCTTCGTTTATGGTTGCGGACAAGGTTGAAGTTGTTTCAAAAGCGTTCGGCGAAGATGTTGCCCACAAGTGGGTAAGCGAGGGTGCAGACGGCTACACTATTGAAGAATGTGAAAAGGAAAATGCCGGCACAGAGATTACACTTTTCGTCAAGGAAGATACCGAAAATGAGGACTACACAAGATATCTTGAGCAGTACACGATTGACGAACTTGTGAAGAAGTATTCAGACTATATTCGTTACCCAATCGTTATGGAAATGAGCCACCAAGTTCCCGACCCTGACAAAGAGGGCGAATACATTACCGAGGTTGCGGAGGAAACCCTTAACTCAATGGTTCCTCTTTGGAGGAAAAATAAAAACGAGATTAAGCCGGAGGAGTACAACGAGTTTTACAAGCAAAAGTTTAACGACTATGCCGACCCGCTCAAAGTTATCCATACTAAGACTGAGGGGCAGGCTACATTTGACGCGCTCCTTTACATTCCGGAGAATCCGCCGTACGATTTCTATTCCAAGGAATATGAAAAGGGCTTGCAGCTTTATTCAAACGGTGTTTTGATTATGGACAAGTGCAGCGACCTTTTGCCTGATTATTTCAGCTTTGTTAAGGGACTGGTTGACAGCGCCGATTTGAGCCTTAACATCAGCCGTGAAATGCTCCAACACGACCACCAGTTGAAGATTATAGCTAAGGCTATTGATAAAAAAATTAAAAACGAGCTTACAAAAATGCTCAAAAACGACAGAGAAAAGTATGAAAAGTTCTTTAAGACTTTCGGTTTGCAGCTCAAATACGGCGTTTATGCAAACTATGGTATGGAAAAAGACGGACTTAAAGACTTGCTTTTGTTTGAAACTTCTGCCGACGACAAGCCGACTACTCTTAAAGAATATGTTGGCAGAATGGCTGATTCGCAAAATGATATTTACTATGCTTGCGGCGAAAATGCTCAAAAGATTGCCCTTTTGCCACAGATTGAAGCAGTCAAGGCAAAGGGTTACGAGGTTCTTTACTTCACAGACGAGGTTGACGAATTCGCAATTCAAATGCTTATGGAATATGACGGCAAGCACTTTGTAAATGTTTGCAAGGACGACCTTGACCTCAGTACCGACGCCGAAAAAGAAGCAATGACCAAGAAAAATGAGGATGCAAAGGACCTTCTCGATAAGATGAAAGAAGCGCTTGACGGCAAAGTAACCGCAGTTAAGCTTTCAAACAAACTCGGTTCTCATCCTGTTTGCCTTTCAGCCGAAGGCTATGTTTCACTCGAAATGGAAAAGGTGCTTAATTCAATGCCGGGCGCAAACCAAGGAGTAAAGGCGCAACTCGTTCTTGAAGTTAACGCAGAGCACCCGATTGTTGAAAAGCTCAAGAGCGCAGACGAAGAAACGCTTAAAAAGTATACAAATCTGCTTTATTCATCCGCAAGGCTTATTGCAGGTCTTGACCTTGAAAACCCGACCGAGTTTTCAGATACACTTGCCGAGATGATGTAAAAAAATAAAGGCAACCGACGGCTATGCTATGGTTGCCTTTTCACTTTGCCTTTGCAGCACTCGGTGTGAATAAAAATATGAAAAACAAAAATCCCACGGAAAATTCCGTGGGATAATTTTTTATAAATCTTAAATTACTGCTCAACAGGATAAACAGAAACCATCTTTCTGTCCTTACCCATTCTTTCAAACTTAACGGTGCCGTCAACAAGAGCGAAAAGAGTGTCGTCCTTGCCGATGCCAACATTATTGCCCGGATGAATGTGTGTTCCTCTCTGACGGTAAAGGATGTTGCCTGCAAGTACGAACTGACCGTCAGCTCTCTTTGCGCCAAGACGCTTAGATTCTGAATCTCTGCCGTTCTTTGTAGAACCCATACCTTTCTTATGAGCGAAAAGCTGTAAATCTAATTTAAGCATTGTTACACCTCCGATAAATCACTTTTATGTTTTTAGGATAATCTTTACTAAGCTGCGTTAAATGAAGCTTTAGACCGTTTAGAATATCCTGAGCTTTTGCGGAATTTTCAAGTATCATCAGTTTTAAGTATCCGTCGTCCGACTGGGCGTCGCAATCAAGACCGATAATCTCTGTAACGGTATTGGCAGCCATAAGGCACGCACTTGAAACGAAAGCACAAAGGATATCCTCGCCGCTTTCACCGCTCATAGCGTGACCGACAGCTTCAAAGCCGCACAGCCCATTTATTCCGCTGTAAAATTCAATGTTAATCATTACGCATTAATCTTGGTAATCTCAACCTTAGTGTATGGCTGACGATGACCCTTTTTGCGTTTTTCGTCTTTCTTTGGCTTGTAAGTAAATACAGTGATCTTCTTACCCTTGCCGTTTTTAAGAACAGTAGCATCAACAGTTGCCTTTGCACAATCTTTGCCTGCCTTGAAGCTATCGCCGCCTACAGCAAGAACTGTGTCGAATGTTACTTTTTCGTCAGCCTGAGCATCAAGCTTTTCGATATAAAGTACATCACCTTCGCTAACCTTATACTGCTTACCGCCTGTAACAATAACAGCGTACATAGTCGTTAAATCTCCTTTTCAAGTCTCGCTACAATAGGTGAATACTGCGTATTTCTTATAACCCATAATATGCGGTGTAAAAATTATATAATATAAATTATATTTTGTCAAGAATTATTTTATAATAAATTTGGCAGGAACTAAGTCCTGCCAAATTTTATTTATTCTTTTTGAGTGAATTAAATGTGTCAACAATTTCTTTGTCAGGCTTTGGAGTGACGAGCGACACGATAACATTTACCAAAAGACCGCAAACAAATGCAGGTAAAAGTTCATAAATTGCAAATGCGCCGCCGAGTTTGGCAATAGCATATTTCCAAACGAATACCATAACGCCTCCTACAATCATACCGGCAAAAGCGCCGTATCTGTTTGACCTTTTCCAGAAAAGTGAGAGGAGCATAACAGGACCGAACACTGCGCCGAAACCTGCCCAAGCGAATGAAACGATGCCGAATACAGACGAATTTGAGTCCCAAGCGATGATTACGCCGACAACAGAAATTGCAATAAGAGTAACTCTTGCAACTATCATTTGAGCGGTTTCGCTGAGATTAATTCTGAAAAGTCCGCCGATAATATTTTCACTTGCAGCTGAAGAAGCGGCAAGGAGCTGACTGTCTGCGGTTGACATTGTGCTTGCGAGAATACCGGCAAGGATAACACCGGCAAGAAGAGCGGGAACAACGCCGACCTTTGAAAGGAGTGTTGCGATTTGAATAATAATTGTTTCGCTGTCATCAAACTGAGCCAAAGCGCCCTCTTTAATCATTGCCATACCGACAATACCGATAAGCACAGCAACTGCCATAGAAATAACTACCCAAACAGAAGCAACCCTTCTTGAAACCTTAACTTTATTTGGGTTTTCAATAGCCATAAATCTTAAAAGAATGTGCGGCATACCGAAGTAGCCAAGACCCCAGGCAAGGGTTGAAACAACTGACAAAGCGTTGTAAGTTCCGGCAGAATTTGTGACTCCGTCATACCCCTTAAAGAAATCGAGATAACCCGGCAAAGCCTTAGCGTTTGCAATAACTTGCTCCATACCGCCTGCCTGGTTGATACCGAAAACAAGAACAATAATGAGTGCGGCTGTCATTATGATAGACTGAATAAAGTCGGTCATTGAAGCTGCATTGAAACCGCCGAGAGATGTGTAACCCACAATAATAATAGCTGAAACAACCATTGCGATATGATAATCAATACCGAAAAGAGTGCCGAAAAGTTTGCCGCAAGCCGCAAAGCCGGAAGCGGTGTATGGCACAAAGAAAACAATAATCATAAATGCCGCAACTGCCATTATAAGCCTGCTGTTATCTTTATATCTTTTTGAAAAATAGTCGGGAATTGTAATAGCACCGATTTTTGCGGAATAGTTACGAAGTTTCTTTGCAACTATAAGCCAGTTGAGATAAGTACCTATTGCAAGACCTATAACAGTCCAGCCAACTTCGGCAACGCCGCTTGCAAGTGCAAGACCCGGAAGACCCATAAGAAGATAGCTTGACATATCCGACGCTTCAGCACTCATTGCCGTAACGAGCGGGCCGAGTTTTCTGCCGCCAAGATAAAAGTCGCCTACATTTTTTGTCTTTTTTGAATAAATTACACCAATCATAACCATAGCAACAAGGTAAGCGACTATGGAAATCATTATGCAAATTTGGGCTTTTGTCATAAAATTCCCTCCAAATAAAAATAAGTCGTTACAAAAACATAACGACTTATTTTAACACATTATTAATATTTTGTAAAGTCAGGTTGTGAATAAGCAGTCATAACCGCACTCAATTTTCAAATACTTAGAAATTTATTTCACAAATTCCTCTGCAACTTCAGCGATATGTTCTGCCGAAAGACCGAACTGTTTAAGAAGTTCAACTGCAGGACCGCTGTGACCGAACTCATCGTTAACACCGATACGCTTAACAGGAGTAGGGCACTTTTCGCTAAGGCAAGCGCAAACTGCTTCGCCGAGACCGCCGATAATGTTGTGCTCCTCAACTGTGATAACCTTGCCGGTCTTTTTAGCTGAAGCGATAACAAGTTCTTCGTCAAGAGGTTTGATAGTAGCGATATTGATAATTTCTGCATTGATACCCTTTTCTTCAAGAGCCTTACCTGCTTCAATAGCTTCGTTAACCATTAAGCCGTTAGCGATGATTGTGATGTCGTTACCCTCTTTGATAACTTCGCCCTTGCCGATTTCAAATTTATAATCATCATTGTGGAAAACAGGAACTGCAAGCCTGCCGAATCTAAGATAAACAGGACCTTCGTATTTATAAGCTGCCTTTACAGCCTGCCTTGCTTCAATATCGTCTGCCGGGCAAATAACAACCATACCCGGAATAGAACGCATAAGCGCAAAGTCTTCACAACACTGGTGAGAAGCGCCGTCTTCGCCAACGGAAATACCTGCGTGAGTAGCGCCGATTTTAACATTAAGATGTGGATAGCCGATAGTATTTCTAACCTGCTCAAATGCTCTGCCTGCGGCAAACATTGCGAAGCTTGAAGCAAACGGAACAAGACCCATTGTGCTTAAACCTGCAGCAACGCACATCATATTTGACTCTGCAATACCGCAGTTGATGTGGCGATGCGGGTAAGCTTTTTTGAAAATACCTGTTTTTGTAGCGGCTGAAAGGTCGGCGTCAAGAACAACGAGCTTGTCGGCGCCTTCGTTTGCCAATTCTTTAAGAGCATTACCGTAGCTTTCACGGGTAGCGATTTTCTTAATTTCTGCCATAATTACGCCTCCTCAATTTCTGCAAGCTTTGCGTTAAGCTCATTCATTGCAATTTCGTATTCTTCATCGTTTGGCGCTTTGCCGTGCCAATCAACTTGATTTTCCATATATGATACGCCAAGACCCTTAACGGTTTTCATAATAATACCGAAAGGCTTGCCCGAACCCTTGTTTTCGTGGAATTTTTCAAAAGCTTTTTCAAGCTCGTCAAAATCGTTGCCGTTAATTTTAACAACTTCAAGACCGAAAGCTTCCATCTTCTTGTCGATAGGCTCAGCGTTCATAACATCTTCGCACTTGCCGTCAATTTGAAGTCCGTTAACATCAACGATAACGCAAAGATTGTCAAGCTTATACTGGCTTGCAAACATCATTGCTTCCCAAACCTGACCTTCTTCAATCTCGCCGTCGCCCAAAAGGGTGTAAACATTTATATCTTTATTAAGGTATTTTGCGCCCTCAGCCATACCTGCGGCTGCGCTGATACCCTGACCGAGCGAACCTGTAGACATATCAACACCTGCAACAGTGTTCATATTAGGATGACCCTGAAGATATGAGCCGATATGACGAAGTGTTTTTAAATCTTCAAAAGGGAAGAAGCCTTTAAGAGCGAGCGCACTGTAAAGACCCGGTGCGCAGTGACCTTTTGAAAGAACAAATCTGTCACGATTTTCAGCCTTTGGGTTTTTAGGGTCAAGATTTTTCATCTCGGCAAAATAGAGATATGCAAAAAGGTCTGCCGAAGACAAGCTTCCGCCCGGATGACCTGCTTTTGCCGAATGAGTGCCTTCGATAATGCCCATTCTAATTTTTGTGGCAGTTAAAGAAAGCATTTTTTTAGTTTCTTTATTCATAACTTATAGCCTTTCTGCTTACAAAGTAAGCTTTAAGTATTATTTATAATAAATCTCTTAATAAGAGAGATTATATTTGAAAATAACTTTATATACAAATAAAATTATTTATCCTGCTTTGTGTAGAAAGTGTCAAGAACAAGTTGCATAAGCTTATCCTCGTCAGGGTAAAATTCTGCGTAAACGAAGTCAGCATAGTCTTTCCTGTCACTTGCTTTCATTTCACCCTCGATTGTAACAGTGTCAAAATTAGTGATACCCTTTGAAAGCATAAGTGACGCAAGATAGGTGACATTTGAAAGCGAAAGATTTGTTGTGCTGTACTTGCTTGCAGTTTCATAAAGCCTGCTTACAACGCTGAAATCTTGCGTAACCGCAGGGATAACCTGAGCGGCAAACGCTTTGATGTATTGAACCTGCCTTGAAGTTCTGTTAAGAGAAGCGTTGACAGTGTCCATATCCCTCTGCCTAACATAAGTTTCAGTAAGGTCACCGGTAAGTTTAACGCTGTCGCCCTTTTTGATTCCCAGGTTAGGGAAATCGTAAAGCGATTCAACGGTTACACCGCCCATAGCGTCGTTAATCGGTTTGATACCGTTAAGGTCGAGCGCAAAATATTTGCTGATAGGTACATCGTAAAGAATACGGCTGATTGAAGTTGTAGTGTTTTCAGCCGACTTCGCCTTTCCGTCACCGTAAGCGTAGCTGAGGCAAAGCTGCATATTTTCACTTCTGAGGAAAATACCGCTTTCTGAATAAAGGTCAATATCAACCATAGTATCTCTCGGCACGGCGATTGCTTTTGCTTTGCCTGTTTTTGTATTGATTGTAAGAACAATATCGGCATCGGCTTGACCGCCTGTTCCGACAGCGTTATCGTTAAGACCCAATTCACGCTTATCAACACCCAAAAATGCTATTGCTACAACATCTTGGTTATAAACATATTTACTTCCGTTATATTCAATAACTTCCTGATAATCGGTTTGCTTGTCAATATTTTTAAGCTCGTTTTTACCGCTTAAATCAAGGCAAGCAAATGTGCCGACAAATGCAATAATCACAGCCAAAACAATGCAAATGGCAGAAATGCCGATTTTTGCCGGAATACTCAGCTTCTTTTTATGCTTGTGGTGGTGATGCGAATTTGACGAATGATGATGAGAATGCGAGGAAGAATGGTGATGTTCACCGTTAGAATGATGGTGCTCACTGCCTGATGAATGAGAGTGGTGGTGCTCACCTGATGAGTGATGATGTTCGCCCTCGGTTGAATGGTGGTGGTGCACACGGCTTGCTTCATCCGATTTAGGCTCGATTTCAAAAGCTTTTTCCTCAGCGTGTTTTTCTCGCATTTCGGATGCTTCGGCTGTGCCGTCAAAGGAAAAGTTGATTAAATCATCACTGTCGGCATCTATACCAAAGTCAATAACTTTTTTGTTACTGCTTGAAGTCGGTGCATCGTTCTCATCTATTAATTCGTTTAATATGTTGTCTAAATTTGGGTCAATCGGTTTCTTCATCTTTTACTAATACTCCGCAAACTAAATATCTACTGCTTTTCTGGTTTGTAATGCAGGTTGAAAGAACAACTATTTTACTGTTCAAACTAATGTCAACATCAAGGTTTTCCCTAACATTTTTAAGGCTTGATGTAGGGTTTGTTATAGTTTCGTGGAACTCCTCAATAGATTGCTCGTTGTTAAAATCAAAACTGTTAAGAATATGACGATTGTCATATTTGAAGGCGGAAACTACTTGATAAGTCAGCCTCCTTGTTGGGGTGTAAATATAAAAATATGGGTGGGAATCAAAAAAATCCTTGTTTTCAAAATAGTGAAGTGTGGTGAAAAACGAATCTGAATAGCCGTTGTGACCGTAAATTACTGTTGTAAAATCGTCAAAAGTTTTGCTGTTGGCAGATTCGGTATAAACTGCACCGCTTGCCGACCAACTTTTGTCCTCGGCTTTGTGCCTGAGATAAAATTCATCGTTAGTCGCACTTTGAACAATAGGGTAGTCAATCTTAGTGTCTTTGATTTTTATATAAGCGTAAATTTCATCATTCTGGTTTTGCAAAGTGGCAAAGTCAATCGGGTTTTCAACCTTTTTTTGCGTAGTGCTTTCGGCAGTTGACGAAACGCTTGTTGTGCTCGGCGTTTGGTTGTGTTTTTGAATCAAAGTTGAGCCAAAATAAACGCCGGCAAAAACAAGTAAAAAAACAAGCAAAAATATGATTATAAGTTTTATTGATTTTTTCTTTTTGCCGTTTTGGCTGTTTTCGTTATCACTCATAGTTATCACCGTATCCATATTTAAAACAAGTATAGTATACCATAAACTTTAAGAAAATCATATACCTAACTTATAAAAAATTGTAAATTCAAAATCAAGGTAAATTAATGTTTGCGTCGTCACAAACTCCGTATCATTCGTGACAAATTTCTTTAATATTTGATTTGA
>UQEY01000054.1 GCA_900540235.1 uncultured Eubacteriales bacterium | reverse complement strand
CGTATCGTTCCTGCGTTGTTGAAACAAATCATTTATTGTTTCATTTATTTTATTAATAATAAATTTCTAATTGTTTGAAATTCTGGTGCGGTTATGGCTGCTTATTCACAACCGCAAACTATAATTTGACGGTAAATATATGTTGTGATATAATATATGTCGATTTTTGAAGGAGGCTGTCAAAAAATGAGAAAGATTATCTCTTTCATTTTAGCTTTAATTTTATCTATAAGTTGCATATTTACCGCAATAACATCTTATGCCGATGACAGAGCGCATATTGAGGACACACTCAACGCACTTGAAACGCAGGCAGGATACATTCCGTTTCAATATTCGAGCGTTCAATATAATTGTTTTGGTTTTATAAGCGATGTTTGCGCAAAGCTTTACGGCGTAACATATAATAATGAAATTCAATCGGGAAACTACAGATTTGTGCACACGCAAAACTACTTTACCGTAGCGCAAACCACATATCCCTACACTACCGATTCTGCCACGCTCAGCAATTATGCTCAGTGGCTTAAAGATTGGCTTCTTGCTAATGCGGCAGTCGGCGATGTTCTTCAAATAGGTTGTGCGAATGACGGCTACAGCAAAAAGCACACCGTTCTTATCCAGCACATTGATGAAGAAAAAATTATGCTTTACCACGCAAATTATGCAACAAGCGGAGTATCTTCGGCAGTTTGCAGGCTTGATACAATTTATTGGAACAGTTTTGTTTCAACTCCTACAACTAACACAAAAGACTCGCTCAATTACCTTTTGGGTTCAAACTTTAAGCTTTCGGGCGGTCTTGGAATATCAATAAATCGTTATTCATTTTTGGAGCAAACATATCAACTTGATACGCTTTCAAAATATACCGCAAATATTGCCAAAACCGAAAGAAGCAGTTCAACCGCAATTAAAATATATTGGAACGAAGTAAGCGACGCTGCAGCTTATAATCTTGAGTACAGGGCGATTGATTCAACCGAATGGACAACTGCTTCAAATTCAATAACCGACTTAAATTATACGGTTAATAATCTTACTCCCGGTGCAACATATTGTTTCAGAGTCAACGCATTTGTTTTAGGTGAATGGAAAGATTACTCAACAGAGGTCACAAAATCAGTCCAACCGCCGAAACCCGCAAACATTACCGCAGACTGTTCAAATTGGGGAATAACGCTCAGTTGGGCAAACAGAAGCGATATAACCGGTGTTAATGTCTATCGCAGTTTGACTCAAAGCGGACCGTATGATTTGATTATGAGCGTACCGAAAGAGGCAGGCAATGTTTTTACAGACTATAATATAAGCAACAACCAAACTTACTATTATAAGATTGAAAGATATCTTGAAATCGGCGATATTGTATACAAAAGCGAAATGTCGAGCGTTGCTTCTTGCGCTTATCCGCTTGGAAATGTAACTTATCTTAATGCTGTTCACGACACGAAAACAGGAGTAAAGTTAACTTGGGACGAGGCACAAAATGCAACAAGTTACGCAATAGGATACCGTGAAATCACCGGCGATGACTACACATATATTTCAAGTTCTCAAACAAGCGCTCATATAAACAATCTTAAATTGGGCAAAACTTATCAATTCGTTGTTTGCAGTGTTAATTCTTACGGTCAGGGAACTCCGGTATTTTCAAAAAACATTACAGTTAAAGCAAAGAAAACCAAAATAAAAGTAGCCAAAAAGAATAAAAGTGCAAAAATAAGCTGGAAAAAAATAAAAAATGTTTCAGGCTATAAAGTTTATCGTTCAACATCGAAAAACGGCAAAGCCAAACTTATAAAAACAGTTAAAGGAAACAAAACTTTCAACTACACAGACAAGAAAGTTTACAAAAATACAAGATACTATTACACCGTTAAAGCTTATCAAACCCAAAACAAAAAGCAGTATTTGGGTTACACTTCAAACAAAAAAAGCGTTAAAATATAACAAATTTCAAGCATATTAATGCTTTTACAATATAATTTTACAAAATACGATAAAATTATGAATAAAACGCTTGACTTTTGAAATGTTTTTGTATATAATCTTGTGCAGATATTTAATTGAAGTATCAAATACCCCCGAAGCGGTCGGAGGGAGGGAATAAAATGAGCCAAGTAAAAGTTAAAGAAAACGAATCTCTTGACAGCGCACTCAGAAGATTCAAGCGTCAGACTTCTCGTGACGGTATTATCCAGGAAGTTCGCAAGAGAGAGCACTATGAAAAGCCTTCTGTAGCTCGTAAAAAGAAGAGCGAGGCTGCTCGTAAAAGAAAGTATAAATAATTATACATATGGGAGTGGCAATGCGTCACTCCCATTATTATTTCATTAACACGGTGAGCAAAATGAAAGATATGAAAAAAATACTTGTTTTAAACGGTCCTAACCTTAATATGACCGGTATAAGGAAAAAGAATGTTTACGGCGGTGAAACGCTCAAGCAAATTAATGATGAGCTCAAGCTTTACGGCAAGGCTCAAGGTGCCAAGATGACATTTTTCCAATCTAACCACGAGGGTGACATTATTGATATCATCCACGAAAGCAAGGATGAATTTGACGGTGTTGTCATAAACGCAGGCGCATATACTCATTATTCTTATGCCATAAGGGACGCTATTGAAGCTGTAAGCGACTACACTCCTTTTGTTGAAGTTCATATGTCTGACATACATAAAAGAGAAGATTTCCGCAAAATTTCTGTTATTACCGATGTATGTGTTAAACAAATTTGCGGATTTGGCAAGGATAGTTACAAAATGGGTATTGATTTATTGATGGAAATATTATAAAATAAGAACATATTAATTTAAAATTACAATTTTACTCGGAGGTAAAAAATATGATTTCAGCAGGCGATTTCAGAAACGGCGTTACTTTTGAAGAAGACGGCAATGTGCTTCAGGTAATTGAATTCCAGCATGTAAAGCCGGGCAAGGGTGCCGCTTTCGTAAGAACAAAAACAAAGAATGTTATTACCGGTTCGGTAGTTGAAAAGAGCTACAACCCAACAGCTAAATTCCCTACCGCTTATATTGAAAGAAAAGAAATGACTTATTCATATAACGACGAAGGTCTTTACTACTTTATGGATAACGACACATTTGATATGGTTCCTGTATCTGAAAATGACCTTTCAGACAACTTTAAGTTCGTTAAGGAAAACGAAGTTTGCCGTATCCTTTCATACAAAGGCAAGGTATTCGGCGTTGAACCTCCTACATTCGTTACTCTTGAAGTTACAGAAACAGAGCCTGGTCTTAAAGGCAACACTGCTACCAACACACTCAAGCCTGCAAAGGTTGAAACAGGCGCAGAAATTCGTGTTCCTCTTTTCATTAACGAAGGCGATATGATTAGAATCGACACAAGAACCTGCGAATATATGGAAAGAGCATAAGTTCTTTTAAATCTTATTTAAAGAAAGGAAATATTACTATGGATACAACTGAAAGCTTAGGCTACCTTAAAGGTTTAATTGAAGGTCTTGACCTTGGTGACAATAAGAAGGAAACAAAGGTTTTCTCTGCTATTGTTGATGTTCTTTCAAACCTTGTTGAAGATATCGACGATATGACAGACGGCGTTGAAATGCTTGCAGACCAAGTTGACGCTGTTGACGAAGACCTTGCTGACCTTGAAGAATATGTTTACGGTGATGATTATGATGACGAATGTGATTGTGATGATTGCTGTGATGACGAAGAGGAAGAATTTGAAGTTGAATGTCCTCTTTGCAACACTCCTTTTACAGTTGATGCCGAAACAGCATTAAACGGTACTGTTCCTTGCCCTAACTGCGGCGAAATGCTCGAGTTTGAGGTTGAAGAAGCAGACGATGATGAGGACGCAGAATAATTTTTTTGAAAGGTTTTTTGCGATGAAAAAGTATTTGGCAGTTTTGCTCGCAGTTGTTATTATTTCAACCACTTTTATTGCCTGTTCAAAATCATCGGGCAAGGATGAAACAACTACAGCTAAAGAGTCAACTTCTGTTACGGTTGAAAATCCTACCGACAAGGCTGTTATTAAAGATGCGGACGCTATCAACTTTATCAAAACATCGTATACAGCCAAGGAACTCGGTCTTGACAAGGTAAAGGAAGAATATTCTTTTATGATTTCATCAACCGGTGTTAAAATTGACGGTAAACAATATGTTAAAGTTGCGGCAAATGTTATGAAAAAAAATGACGAAACCGCAGCTAACGGCAAAACAACATTTTCGCTTACTCCTGTCGGTGAATTTTACATTTCATACGACGGCAAAAATGTATTGAAAAAAGATCTTGATTCAGGCGAGTATACAAAACTTGAAAACAGATATCAAGATTATAAATCCAAAGGCGAAACCGTATCGTCAACCAAAAAAGCAAAACAGTAAAAAATAGCAAAATATAAAGGTGCCAAAACGGCACCTTTTATTTTTTGTTAAAGCTATTATCATTTCTAAATTACTGCACTTTTTCTGCTCTTTCGCAATAATCTTTAATTACGCAACAGGTGTGTTTCATCTGTTGCTTTTCTTTATCATTAAGTGGAAGCTCAATAATATCCTCAATACCGTTTCTGCCGATTACGCAAGGAACACCGCACGCAACACCGTTAATACCATACTCGCCCTCAAGCAAAACAGAAGCAGGAATAACTCTCTTTTCATCGTGGAAAATAGCTTTGCAAATGTCAGCGCAAGCCGCACCGATACCAAATTCGGTTGAACCCTTGCCGTTGATGATATCATAGCCGATATAACGGGTTCTTTCAAGCACAAAATCTTCAGTAAGCTTGCTGTATTTTTCAGGCTTAGCCTCTTGAAGTTCCTTATAATTTTTGCCGCCGAGAGTAAGAGTGGAAAAAGGAACAAACGAGGAATCGCCGTGTTCACCGATAGCGCAGGTTGTTACACTCCTTCGGTCGATATCTGCAAGTTCACTAACCGTTCTTTTAAGCCTTGCGGTGTCAAGCGAAGTGCCGGTTGAAAAACACCTTTCCCTTGGTAAACCGAGATGAACTCTTGCATAGTTTGCGATAACATCAGCCGGGTTAGTAATTGAAACAAAAATACCCTTAAAATCAATCGGTTTAAGGTTTTCAACAACATCCCTTAGCATTCTGATAGAATCGTCAAGCATATCAAGCCTTGTTTGACCCGGTTTACGAGGCATACCGATTGAGTTAACGATAATGTCGGCATCCTTACAGTCGTTGTAGTCGCCGACTTTAATTTTAGTTGTTGAACCTAAAAAGAGGCACGCATCGGCAACATCGTAGCAATTTGCGACTGCCTTTTCGTGGTCTGTATCAATAAAAACAATTTCGTCGCAAGTGCCCTGAAAACAGAGTGCCATTGCAACATGAGAGCCTACATGACCCGCACCGATTATAACAACTTTTCTTTTATCAAGCATTAATTTTATCCTCCTAAATAAAACATATAAAATACATATATATTATACACCTAAAAAATGCAAATTCAACATAAAACAGCACATAAAATATTTTTAAAAAATAATGAAATTATGTATTGACAACATATATCCTTAATGCTATACTGTAGCCGTAGATAACTGTGATATCCCAAATAGCACAGTTGAGTATCACATTAGTTAAGGAGGATAATATGGCAAACGATGTTTTGATTAAAACGATTGACCTTTCAAGGCATTACCAAGTTGGTGAAGAAGAAGTAATAGCGCTTGACAAAGTTAATTTAGAAATAGAAAGAAATAAAATTTGCGCCATACTCGGTACTTCAGGTTCGGGCAAATCAACGCTTCTTAATATGCTTGCAGGAATTGAACGACCGAGCGCAGGTCAGGTTTATATCGGCAAATACAGAATTGACAATTTGAGCGAAGAACAGCTTGCAAAATTCAGGCAGCTTTACACCGGTTTTATTTTTCAGTCATACAACCTTTTGCCGACAATGACAGCGCTTGAAAATGTTGCGCTTCCGCTTATGTTTAAAGGGGTCAGCAAAGAGGAACGAGAGCAAAAAGCAATGGAAATGCTCAAACTTGTCGGTATCGACAACAGGTATAAGCACAAGCCGAAAGAAATGAGCGGCGGTCAACAGCAAAGAGTCGGCATCGCAAGAGCATTTGTAACCGACCCAAGCGTGATTTTTGCCGACGAACCGACCGGTAACCTTGACAGTAAAACGACTGTTGAAGTTATGAATCTCATTCAAGATTTGGTTCATACAAAAAAGCAAACGCTTATTATGGTAACGCACGATTCAAATGTTGCAAAATATTCTGACATAACGGTAAGGATATCCGACGGCAGAATCGTATCAAAAGAATATACAAATTAAAGGAGAACAACAATGAAAAAATTACAATTATTCACTTCTATTTTGGTTGTAATTATGATGATAATTGCACCTCAGACACTCGCATTTGCAGCAAGCAATTCGGATGATGATGCATCATCTGCAATTCAAACCTCAAATGTACAATCAAGTACAACAGATACAACAAGAGTTCAGCAAATTGTAAACCTTATTTCAGAAGGTTTCAGCGTTAACAAGTCTGCAATATATCCGGGTGACACTTTTAACTTTTCTTTCAAAGTTAAAAATTCCAACAAAGATATAGATATCAAAAATTTAAACATTCGTCTTTCAGGAAACGAAGCATTTACTGTTTCTAACGATATCGACACAATTTACAGAGATACACTTTCAAAAAATCAAAGCGCCGAATTTAGCAGAAATTTTTATGTAAACACTCAGACAAGTGCGGGAATGTATCCAATCAGTGTCAGCGCTACATATAATTACACAGATAACGGCGAAGTAACCCAAGGTTCGGCAGAATTTTCATACACTGTTTCTGTTTTAGCTGCCCCAACCAATGCAACAACCGGACCAACTCAGGGCGATACTCCGAGCCTTGTTGCATCATTTTCAACAAGTAAGGCAAATTTGCAAAACGGCGACAAATTTAATCTTAATTTTAACCTCACAAATAAAAGTTCGCAATACGACATTTCTAATGTAAATATCCGTCTTTCGGGCGGCGATGCATTTTCGGTTGCAAGCGATGTTGATGCCCTTTACAGTTCGGGAATTGCAAAATCTGGAAAAGCTTCGTTTTCAAAGGCATTTGTTTGCGGCAAAGATTTAAAAACAGGCATTTATCCTATCACTGCAAATGTAACATTTGAATACACCGTTAACGGCGAAAAACAGCAAGGAAGCAGTGATTTTACTTTCAGTATCAAAGTTAATGAAAAGAAAAAAGCAAAAACCACAAAAAAGGCAACTCCCCTCACCCCTCAGCTTATTATTTCAAGCTTCAACTACGGTAAAAGCACAATTTCCGGTGGCAAAGAATTCACGCTCACATTTGCAATTAAGAATAACTCATCATCAATTAAAGCACAAAATGTTCTTGTAAAGCTTGCAGGCGGCGATGCCTTTGTTGTTGCAGACGGAACGGACACAATTTCTCTCAAAACAATTAAACCTAACCAAACAGTAAAAGTAAGCAAAAAGTTTTCTTGTCTTACAAGTGCGTCATCAGGCGTTTATCCTGTTACCGCAACCGTTTCTTACGAATATATTGAAGGCGGCAAGCAGAGTGCTTCAAGTGACCTTACAATGAGTATTCCTGTAGTTCAGCCTGACAAAGTTCAGTTCCAGCAAATTGCACTTGCAGACAAAACAGTCAATCTCGGCGAAGAAAGCGACTGTGCGTTCCAGATTATCAACTCAGGTCAAACAAAGGTTTCAAACGGCTCAGTTAAACTTTTAAATTCAAAGGGCAAAGAACTTAACAGTGCATATATCGGCAACATTGAAGCAGGCGGTCAGTTTGCAAGTAACTACACTCTTCCCGTAACATTTAACGACGCAGGCGACTATAAATTAAAGCTTGTATTTGAATACGAAAACGAAAATATGGAAAAGAAAACCATTGAACAGGAATTCAAAGTAAAAGTTGAAGAAGCTTCAGACCCATTTGACACTATGCCGAGTGACGACACAAGCGATATGGACACATCCGACGGCACAACAGATAACAAAAAAACAATTATCATTGCTGTTTCCTGCGGTGTCGGCGCAGTTGTTGTTATCACCGCAGCAGTAATAATCAAGAAAAAAAAGCACAAGAAAGGCAGTGTAAAGTTCGATGAAAAAATCTGACCTTTTGGCAATGGCTTGGCAGAATTTAAGAAACAGGCGAACTCGAACAAAACTTACTATTGCGGGCGTTGTGGTCGGCACTTGTGCAATCATAATAATGGTGTCAATCGGTATCGGTATTGACAAAATGATTACTTCGCAGTACGAAGCCGATTCAACGCTTAATAAAATCTCCGTTTACTCAATGGGCGACTATACAAACGAAAGCGGCGAAACGCAACAAGCAATGCCGTTTGATGACAGCGCTGTTTCATATTTTTCCAAGATTGACAAAGTTAAAGCAGTAGTGCCTACTCTTGAAATAAGCCAGTACGCAAAAATCAGCCGAGGTAAATACACCTACAGCAGTTCTGTTTACGGTATTCCTCTTAAAGAAATGGAAGCACTCGGCTACAAAACAGAGCAAGGCGACTTTAAAAAAGTAGGCGAAAAAAATGCCTGCCTTGCAGGTAAAGATACAGTTACAAGCTTTTATGATGTTCAGGGCAACCCGCCAAAATACAAGTACGATTCAGACTATAATGTTACCGACTGTGAACTCGATTTGATGAAAGACAGCATAACTATTTCGGCTAAAAATCAAAACAGTGATTCCACAGACAGTTACAACAGTTCAACATCAATCGACCAAAACGGTCAAAGCGACAGCACAAGTCAGCAGGTAAACGGCGGCGTGCAAAAGCTCAATATTATAGGCACACTCAAGCAAACGAGCAACGATTATGAAGCATCAAGCGCCATGTATATTGACCTTGACAAGGCAAAGCAAATTGTTGCAGAAAGCAATCGTTTGAGTTCGGTTAAAAACTACAAGCTTGAATATTCGTCAATCAGCGTCTACTGCAATGATGCAAAAGATGTTGCAGAAGTAAAAAAAGAAATTCAAAACAAAGGCTACAGTTGTTCTACAGATGACGAGGGACTTCAACAGCAAAAGAAAGTTATGCGAGTAGTTCAGCTTATTCTCGGAGCTATAGGCGCCGTATCAATGTTTGTTGCCGCTTTTGGCATCAGTAATACAATGGTAATGAGTGTGTATGAAAGAACTAAAGAAATAGGCATTATGAAAGTTCTCGGCTGTGATATAAAAGACATCAAGAATATGTTCCTTTATGAGGCAGGCATAATCGGTATGTTCGGCGGTGTTATCGGTATCACGATAAGTTACATAATATCTATAGCTGCCAATCTGGTTGCAAAGCAAGTTATGGAAAGAATGGGAGATATAAGCCAAGGAATGAAAGTTTGCGTATCTTCAATTCCGCCGTGGCTTGCAATCGCAGGTATTGTGTTTGCTATCGGCGTAGGTATTCTTGCAGGTCTTTCCCCTGCTAAGCGTTCGGTCAAAGTAAGTGCACTTACCGCTATTCATAATGAATAACAAATAATATTTAACCCCAAGGTATATAAAAATACCCTGGGGTTATTTTTATAAATTATAGTTTATAATAGGTTGACGGCTTTCAGCCACATTATATTGTTTCTCT
>UQEY01000053.1 GCA_900540235.1 uncultured Eubacteriales bacterium | reverse complement strand
TTTTTCAAAACCGCCTATTTAAGCCATTTTTCAAACTTTGCGTCTCTCAAAAATCTCTCAGAATTTTATTTTTGCTTAGAACCGCAAATTCGTATGAGGAATTGCGAACCTTACAATGAGGTGTCTTTTGAAACGCAAAGTCTACTACTTTAGTTTCTATTTTGGAATCTCTATTGAAAAAGTACCATTGCTATTAAGTACCAACTTAAGATTATTCATTGTAGTGTTATAAAGGTGGTCTCTCGCCGTAGATGATAAGGAAGCACGAGTTTGAGTAAGTGCCTCCTTAAATATCAGTTCTGCATCCGGCAATACAAATGAGTTTGCAATTACTTTTTCAAGCTCTTTCTTGAATACTGTATCAAAGAACTTGTCCTTTTCAGGTGTCATAAACTTGTCAAGATAGCAATAAAAAATGTTGTGATTCCAAAGTAGTGATTTGAAGTCAGAACCACATTTTGCCTTTTCAAGAAGAACAAGATAATTTGCATCCACATCCTCGATAACAGACCAAAAGTCCGAATCACTGGAAGCAAGAATTATAGAATCCACATCATCCCTATATACAGCTTTTGAAACACCGGCAACGAGCCTGTGATCTACAAGTGACTTGTCCTCTTTTATACGCTCAACAGCAACGGTTTCAACTTCCACATTATATGTAAAGAATTTCAATTGCAGCCATGCCTTAGACGAGTTAAGTTCGTCATAATAAACAACTATTTTATCAATCTTTTGTATTCACTTAAGCTATATAAAAATAAAATATTAAAATTAAAATCACAAGAATTGACTTAAAAAAACAGGAACAAAACTTGGATTTACTCAAAAGCAAGTAAACAATATCATTTGCAGATATAACGAAAAAGCTAAAACAAAACTGACTTCGCTTAAAAAACGAGATCAGTTTGTTGCTTAAAATTTAATTATTCTGCGCAGACCTGCTTTTTGTGCTGTCTGCACAACTCGGAGCGGTTAATAAAATATGATGCTATTTATTATTTTGATTTTTTCTTTGCTTTGATAATGCCTTTTAGAGTTTCAATGCCATGGATAGAGCCTACCAAAGGGTGGTAGAGCATAATTCTCGGGCCACTGTAACGCATAACCTCTTTAATTTTGCTTCTCATATCGGGCTTGTAGCAATGGCAGGGACATTGGGAACAAAAGTTTTTATCGTTTCCCCAGCGGCAATGGTCAAGCCTGAAAAGCGCATAATCAGTAAGTTCTTGGCATTCCTTGCAAAGAGTGCCCTTTTTTGATTTATGCACACCGTGGCAATAAATTTTTACCATTTCGGGTAACATTTCTTTTTCTCGTGTGATTCTGTCTTTTTTCATGATAATCTGCCTCTGTAAACGGTGTAAGCTTCGTCAGCGATTTTTGCCGTTGACTTTCTGTGAGAAACCAAAACAATGCTTTTGCCGTGCTTTGCTTCGTTTATGGATTTTAGGATATTGCCTTCGTTTAAGCTGTCCAAATTACTTGTGGGTTCATCAAGCATAATCATAGGAGAGTTGCAAAGGAACGCTCTTGCAAGACCTATACGCTGTTTTTCACCGTCCGAAAGCAAATCACCGAGTTCTCCTACATTTGTGTCGTATCCATTAGGCAAAGTCATTATAAAATCATGAATGGAAGCTTTTTTTGCTGCAAGCTCAACTTCTTCTCTTGTGGCGTTGTAATCTGCAATTTTAATGTTATTTTCAATTGTATCATTAAACATTTGAGTTTCTTGGCTTACAAGGCTTTGATTGTTACGAATTGATGATGTTTTAATATTTTTAATGTTTTCACCCGACATATCAATTTCGCCGCTGTTTACATCCCAAAAACGCATCATTAGTTTAAGCGCAGTCGATTTGCCCGAACCGCTCGGTCCGTTTATAGCAATGATTTTGTTTTTTGGAATTTTCATATTGAAATTTTCAAGAATTTGCTCTTTGTCATATGCAAAGCCTACATTTTTGCATTCCATTGCGTCAAATATGATATCGTCACCGTTTGTGTTTTCTTCAACAACAGGGCTTTCATCAAGAATTGACAGCACTCTTTCGCCGCTTGCAAGGGTGTGAGTCAAATTGCCTGCAAGGTTTGAAAGTGCGGCAACCGGACCGAATGAACTCATCATTGCAACGGTTGAAACAATAAGTCCGTCAAATCCGATTGTACCCTTTTGGTAAAGGCAAATTGCAACCAAAAGCATTGTGATTGAAAAGAAAATAATCGAAATATCCGTAATTGAAATATTATGCCCCTCAATTTTCTTTAACTTCTTTTGAAGTGAATTAAGCTCATCGGTTTTTTCATTCATTTCATTAAGGCGGGTATCTGTTGAATTGTATCTGATTGATTCCAAAAGTCCCCTCATACTGTCAAGCACATAGCCGGAAAGAGCACCCGAATTTTCACGGTAGGTCATACCGATATTTTTGTTAAATTTTGAAGAAATAAGCGGAATAATAATGCCGACTGTAATGTAAGCCGCAAGTGCAACAAGCATAAGCCAAATACTGTATCTGCCAATAAATATCAGCATAACAAGGCTTGTTAAAAAAGCAATACAAATCGGAGAAATCGTGTGAGCGTAAAAAACTTCTAAAAGCTCAATATCACTTGTTATGAGCGATATCAGATTGCCTTTATCTTTACCTTCAAGCTTTGCCGGTGTTAGCCTACGAAGTGATTTGAATACTTTATCACGAATAATGGCAAGCAACTTGAACGCAATATAGTGGTTGCACGCTTGCTCGCCGTAGTGTAAAAAACCACGCAAAACCGCAAAAATAATAATGCAAATACATCCCGTTTTTATTGCAAGTCCGCCGGATATACCTGCAGCTGTAAGAAGCGTCATACTGCCAAGCACCGTAATTTGAATGGCACAAAGAAAGCCTGTAACGCCAAGTATAACTGCAAGTACCATGAAGAAAGCAAGCGGTTTAACAAGTTTTATCAACCGCATCATAATTTTGAAACCTGATTGTTTTCTTTTCATTACGCTTCCTCCTTTGCATATTTTTCAAGTTCAGCTTGAGTGGAATACATCAGCTTGTATTTTTTATTAAGAGACATAAGCTTAGAATGAGTACCGCTTTCCTCAATTTTGCCTTTATCAAGCAGAAGAATTTTATCACTGCCCACCACATTTTCAAGCCTGTGGGAAATAAGAATAACGGTTTTGATTTTAGCCATATTTTGAATAACGGCCATAATGTCGTTTTCACTTTCAGCGTCTATGTTTGAAGTCACTTCGTCAAAAACATATATCGGTGTGTTGTGAAGCAAGGCTCTTGCAATCGCAAGCCTTTGTCTTTGTCCGCCCGAAAAATTACTGCCTTGTTGATTAAGTTTAGTATCAAGTCCGTCTTGCTCGCTGAGAAACGACCAGAGATTTACCATTTTTAATGCTTCAATCATCTTTTCGTCACTTGCATTTTTATCGGCTATGAGCATATTTTCTCTGACCGTTCCTGCAAAAATGTAGGAGTTAAAGTTTACGGCTGTGATATTGTTCATAAGTGTTTTTTCATCAATATCTTTTATTTCAACACCGCCGATTGTTATACTGCCGCTGTAGCCTTTAGTGGTGCCGCAAAGTAAAGAGGCAAGTGTGCTTTTGCCGCAACCCGATTCGCCTACTATGCTTATAAGCTCGTGTTTTTTAAAGGTTGCCGAAATATCGTTAAGTACGATTTTTTCACCGTCATAAGAAAAGGAAAGGTCTTTAATTTCGATATCTCCGTCAAGATTTTCCGGAATTTCTGCTCCGTGTTCGTCCTCTTTTGTATCAAGCAACTTAAAGAGTTTGTCGCTTGCCGCCATACCGTTCATTGCCACATGGAAAAACGAACCGAGAAGCCTGAGCGGTAAAAAGAAATCAGCCGCAAGCATAATGATTAAAAATGCCTGAGGTAAAGTGATTGTGCCGTTTTTTACCTGAACGATTGCAATTACTACACCTATTGCACTTCCTGCATATGCAACAATATCCATAACGCTTACGGAATTGAGTTGCATTGTAAGAACTTTCATGGTAATTCTTCTGAATTCTTCGGCTTTTTCATTCATTTCAACATTCTTGCGTTCATCCGCCTGATAAACTTTGAGTGTTGTTAAGCCTTGGATATTTTCAAGGAAAGTATCGCCGAGGTTTGTGTATACTCCCCAATATTTGCTGAGAAGTCTTTTTGCGATTTTTTGAACTGCAACAATAGAAAGGGGAATAAGCGGTACACAAATAAGAAGCACCACCGACGCTTTCCAGCTTACGAACACAAGCACGGCAAAAAGCGTTATCGGTGCAAGCATTGCAAAGAAAAACTGCGGTAAATACTTACCGAAATAAAGTTCAAGTTGGTCTACGCCCTCAACAAAAACCTGTATTACCTCCGATGTGGATACCTTTTCGCTGTAAGACGCTCCCATTCGTGTAAGTTTTTTATACATCTTTTGTCTAAGCACTTTTTTTACTTCGCTTGAAGCGTAAAACGAAGTTTGTGAACTTGCGTAGCCGCAAAGATAGCGTACAAGCATAACCACCGCAATTGCGCCCAAATAAGGCAAAAGTCCTTTAAAATCAAACGCTTTACCGTCGAGAATTTGCGCAAGTAGGTTTGAAAGAATAAAAATCATAACGATGTTTGCAACCGTTTTCAACCATTGCGCAAGAACTGTTAGGGCAATGTACTTCTTTGAAGAAGGTACTTGCTCTATAAGTCTTGTTTTAATCATTTCTTTTCTCCCTCAATTAAGTTATTTATCCAAAAATTCATTTGCGAGGCGGTAATCGCCTTGCCGTGATATTTTACCGTTTTCCATAATCAGCACTCTGTCTGCAAGAGCACCGGCACATCGTTTATCGTGTGTTACGGTAACAATTGCCGTGCCGAGGTTCTTGTTTATTTTATTTACGGTTTCAACCGTTTTACAAAGGTTTTCGTAATCCTGACCCACCGTCGGTTCGTCAAGAAACAGCACTGTCGGTTCGCTTGCACAGACGGCGGCAATGGAGGCACGCCGTTTTTGCCCTTCGGAAAGTGATTGCGGATGCCTCTGTTCAAGTCCCGAAAGCCCAAAGGCGTTTATCATTTCCCTTGCCGTTTCCTCACTTTTTGCCTTAAAGGAAATCTCGCTTAAAAGCGTTGGCATAAAAAGCTGATAGGTTGGATTTTGGTAAACATATCCCACCTTTGAAAACCATTTGCTGTTTGCTTTTTTGCCTTTTGTTATTGTTTGGCTGAGCGCACCGTCACTCGGCTTATTCAGCCTTGCAAGCATGCGCATAAGGGTGGTTTTTCCGCATCCGTTTTCACCGAGCAAAACTATTCGTTCGCCTGCCCGAATTTCTATATCAAGCCCGTCTATAATATTTCTGTCGCCTGCGGCAAAGAAAAGTTTTTCGCCTTTTATAAGCACTTCGCCGGGCAAAGAACCGTCGGCATGAGGAATTGTTTTTATTCCGCTGTTCAAGTCGTTTATATCCGTGCTTGTAAAAAGCTGTTTATTTTCGATTCGCATAACTTTATCTATGTAGTTTTTCACAACATCAAGCCTGTGCTCAACTATTAAGACGGCATATCCGCTGTTTGCCAAATCACGAAGTGCTTTCAGCAAAATGTGTGCTGTGTGAGTGTCCAAATTTGCAAGCGGTTCGTCAAGAATAATGATTTTTTGCTCCATCGCAAGGGTGGAGGCGGTTATCAGTCGTTGTTTTTGACCTCCTGAAAGCGTTTTCGTTTTTGCGTTTTTTTCTATTTGCATAAGCATTGTGAATCGTTCAATGCGTCTGTCGATTTCTTCGGACGGAATATTGAGATTTTCGCAGCCGAAAGCGATTTCATCGTTTACTAAATCATAAATAATTTGTTCGTCCGCATTTTGAAGCACAGTGCCGATTAGCTTTGAACGCTCGCTGATTTTTAGCTTTGTAACATCCTTGCCGTCTATTTCCACACTGCCCGAAAATTTGCCCGAATTGACGAACGGAATAACGCCGTTTATTATAGAAAGCAGGGTGCTTTTCCCCTCGCCGGAAACGCCCGACAAAAGTACGGTTTCGCCGTATTCCACGGTGAGATTTATATTTTCAAGCACATTTTCTTTAGCACCGTCATATTTAAAAGAAACATCTTTCAGTCTTATCGCTATGCCCATATCATAATACCTCCGCCTGCACAAAGCACGATTACACAGGCAAGAAATACGAAATCCCTTGCTTTTATTTTTATTACTTTATATACCGAGCTTGTACTGTCATCAAGTGTAAATGCCCTTGTTTCAAGCGAAAGGGAAAGAGTATCCGATATTCCGATGATTCGCATAACGAGTGGAATAATAAACGCACGGTAAATGCAACTCGGTCGGTACCAATTCATATTTGCACCTCTGACCTTCATCGCCTCCCAAATCTGCTTTATTTCACCTGCTAAAACCGGAATAAATTTAAGTGTTACAAGCATACCGAGCGTTATAACTCTCGGGCATTTCAGCTTTGCAAGACAGCGTGTTAAATCGCAGGGTGATGTGCTTACCATCGGCACGGCACACAATCCCAAGAGAATCATTCTTAAAAGCGTTTGCCAAAATGCGTCCAAACTTCTGTTTGTCAAAAATGACAGACCGCCAATAATAAGTCCGCAAATCGCCATTGCAACGGTCATTTTCCATGTGCTTTTAAAAAGACCGAATACCGAGTAAAGCACAAAAATTGCCGTGGCAAAAGCAAAAGCCAAAAGATTTTTGGAAAAAAGCATTCCGAATATCAGCACTATTACGGAAACTGAAAATGAAATCAGCGGATAAAAAGGCTTTTTAACCTCAAATGTTTCAAGCATTGTCATCTTCTCCGTACGGTTTTAATTTGCCTGCCTTTTGAAGTTCTGCGGCGATTTTCATTCCGATTACCGCACCCAAAAATGCCAATATAATTGTGCCGATTGATGTTAAAACAGAAATTTTCGGATTTGCTGTAAGCTGAGCGTAACTTTGCCCATTGAGCCAAAGGCTGAACAGAACAGAAATCGGAAGTGAAAACGGCATATATATTCCTGTTGTAATGAAAACGGAAACTTTCTTTTGATAGCCTTTGAAAATCAAAAGCATAATCAATTCCGCTATGATTGCGGAAACAAAATTGTTAAAAAACATAACCGTCGAAAAGAAAATCAGCGGTGCGCCCGAAAAAAGTCCGATAATTGTGAGTGCACCCGGCTTTCTCACTTTCATAAGACCGATTGCAACAAAAATCGAATAAATCGGTGCGGCTGCCATGTTACGCAGTCCGAAAACGGTGGTGTGCATAACAAGCGGCATCGTTATTCCGCCGCACAATGTCATCGCTGCGGATAAGACAGCCAAAAACACAAAATCTTTCACTTGAAACTTTTTAAATATTTTTTTCATACTTCACCTATCAGTTTGACTTTTTCTTAATGATAATTACTACTATCGCACCGATAACAACTACGCCTGCAACAACGCCGATAATTACCGGAGTTTTGCTTTTTGAAGCGCTTTCTTGTTCGGTTACTGCTGTTGCAGTTTCACTAACTGCTTGCGTGGTAGTTGTTGTCTGCTCGGTTGTGGTTTCTTTTGTTGTAGCTTCGGTAGTTGTTTCTTTTTCTACATCGCCTACTTTTTCGGCACTGTCATAGTCTATTTTAATTCTTGCAGACGGTGAAAGCGGCATAGCAGATGCGGCAAATTTAACGCCAACAAATTCATTGTCGCTCTTAATCGGAAATTCAAAAGCCGTTTCATATTCAGTGCCGTCAATTTCAACATTATTCTTTTGCTCAACTTCTACTGTGTCGCCCTCAACAGAGCCGTCCTTGTAATACCAAAATTGCATATCGCTTGTTGTTTCGGCAGGGGCTATTGTAAGTGTTTTTTCATCACCGTCAACCGTTAGAAGTGCGGTGTGAACAATATAGCTGTCACCCATAGATGTTCTTTCTTTTTCTGCGTGCCACATTTCAATCGGCACTTCGTAAACGCCGTCCTTGCTCGGACCCATTGCAAACGCACTGAATGAAGAGCAGGTAAGTGCAAGTGCAAAAACTATTGCTGTCAATGAAATCGATAATCTTTTAAACATATTTGTCCTCCGTATTTAGTTAGCGAAAGCTAACCCAATGATAAAATTTACGGTTAGCGCAGGCTAACCGAGGTTATTCTATCAAAAGACAACTGAAAAGTCAATATTTAAAATTATAATATATGTAAAATTTGCCGCATTGCGCAGCCTGCATTTTGGGCGAACCTCTTTTGCGTAAAATAATTCGTAAATTTTCTTTCAAAACACATCAACAAAACTTGAATTTTTCTCCGTATAGTAGAGAGAATTTTTTTCTAAGCATTTTTTCTTTTTGTTTTTCACTCAGCAAAATATTCTCTCGAATAATTTGGAAGGAGTTTTTCGTATGCGTAATGTATACACGGTCAACTAGATTTAATGCACCATGCTTTAGGGTTTATCGGCAAAGAATTTTTTTTGATATAACAGGAAATATATTCGAACCATTTTATGATATAATAAAAATAAGCTTGCAAGTGAAATGAAAGGAGGGTTACTGTGGATTCTCGAAATATAATTCAAAATGTACTCGATTACATTGACGAAAATATAAAATCCGAAATCAACAATGACGATTTATGCAATATTGCAGGATATTCATACATTCATTTGGTACGCTTATTCAAGCAGTATTTGGGCGTTACACCGAACGAATATATACTCAAAAGAAGATTATTATATGCTGTTTATGAGTTGAACGACAATTTGTCGAAAACTGATATTGCTTTTGAATTTGGATTTGATACTTATGCAGGTTTCTACAAAGCATTTAAGCGAGAATTTGGTTGCTCTCCGTCAAAATTCACAAAATCTTATATTGGTAATAAGCCGTATAAGATTAACATTTTGCAGGAGGAACATATTATGGTTTCAAAAACCAAAATACAAAAAATATTGTCTAATTGGAATTTGCAAAACAGCATAGTTAAATCGATTATAAATGAAAACACTGGCAAGCAAAGCGAAAATTCATACTATATAGGCGATGGCTATGTAATGAAATATTCAACAAATTTTGCTGTGATTAAAAAGAGCACTTTATTTTCAGAAGTTTTCAAATTAAATAATGGTGATGATTATTTACAATGTGGAGAATTGTATTTTATCGTCACAAAACGAATTTATGGAAATCAACTAAAATGTGTTGATATTTTTAATGATACTTCAATCGCTTTGACTATCGGTGAAAATATAGCCAAGCTACATAATAAATTAAAATTTTATGATATTGACGATTTTGAACAGGCTAATATTTATGATGATTGTATCAATAATCTTAATAAGGTCCAAAAGGTTGCAAACTTATCAAATGAGCTTTGCGAAAAATACAAAAATGAATTTGGAAAACTAATCAATAAATTGCCGACTCAGCTTATACACAGGGATATTAACCCGTCAAATATGATTTTTGCAGGGAAAGAATTTAAAGGCTTTGTCGACTTTGACTTAACGGAGGTTAATGTGCGAATTTTTGATATTTGCTATTGCGCAACCGCTATTTTATCCGAGTGCTTTAATAATCAAATTGATTTTGAGGTATGGCAGGAAATACTAGATAATTTAATTAAGGGATATAACAGCATTAACAAATTGAGTAAAGAAGAAATTGAAGCTATACCTTATGTTATTTATTCTATTGAGATTATTTGTATTGCTTATTTCAGCAAATATGATAAGTTTGAAGAATTAACTAAAACGAATGTAAATATACTAAAACAGATTGAAAACTTTAAAATAAATGACTTAATATAGAAATTCTATAATTAAATAATCAATAACAAATAATTGTAAAAATTTTTCATTAGTAAAAGCGCATAGTCTTCATAAACTATACTTGCAAGAGCGATTTGATATTGTGTGATAAATATTTTGAAGAAAAT
>UQEY01000052.1 GCA_900540235.1 uncultured Eubacteriales bacterium | reverse complement strand
GACTGAGGGAGAGAAAAACTATAATGTGGCTGAAAGCCGTCAACCTATTATAAACTATAATTTATAATACCTTCAAACCTGCGTATACTAAACACGGTGATACGATGTTTTATATGTTTGGTGACGAGGTTGAAAATATTGAAATTGAAGAAATAAACCCTAATTTGCTTTGCGCAGGGTTGATAACGGTCGGTGAGTTTGAAAAGCTTGCCGCCGTTTTTTCTTTGCCGAAAAATGTTGTTGAACTTGCGAAAAGGGAGAAAAAGCAAAAAGCGATAACGAAGTATTCGGGCGATGATTTTACCTTTGTGCGTTTTGATATTTTAAATAAAGAAAGGTGCGCAGGGGTAACTCTTATTGCAAAGAAAAATATGCTTATTTGCGTTGATTTGTCGCCTGAAAATGAGATGGTGCAAAGGTGCTTTTTTGAACTTTTTTCACGCTGTGTTTGTGAAAATGCAGAGCCTGAAAAGTTGATTTGCTCTTTGCTTGAAATAATTTGCGAGGAAGTTTCAACTTCTTTTGACGGGGAAAAAGAGATAGACGAACTTGAAAAAGAGATTATAGACAAGCACTGCGGTGACGATTTTAATAAAATTTTGATAGAAAAAAAGCAGGAACTTTTGCGCTTGCGCCTTTTTTATGAACAGCTTATTGACACGGCGGAAGTTTTTATTCAAAACGAAAATGAAATGTTTGGCGAAAAAGCGATAAGTCGCTTTAAAATTTTTAGGGAAAAGGTGATGCGTTTTAAGGAAAATGCCGACATTTTGCGAGAAAATGTTATCCACCTTTGGGATGCGTACCAAACATATATTGAGGTATCGCAAAACGAAATTATGAAGCTTTTTACCGTGATAACTTCTGTTTTTATGCCGATGACGGTTATAGTCGGTTGGTACGGAATGAACTTTCGCTATATGCCGGAAATTCAAAGCCGATTCGGTTATCCTTATGTGATTTTTCTAAATGTGTGCGTGGTATTTGTACTCGTGTTTATATTTAAAAAGAAAAAATGGATATGATTGTTTTTATTTACAAAAAGCGTTTTAAAATGTATAATTGGGTAAAACGAAACAAATTTCGTAGGGGCGAATATTATTCGCCCGCCGCAATATCGTTCATATTAAGATATTTTAAAATGATAAGATTATCGTAGGGGTGAACTGCGTTCGCCTTAATATTTGGGAGTAAATTATGAAAATTATTGAATGTAAAAACAATATATTTGTGCTTGATATGAAAAGCACGCATTATGTTGTAGGCGTTGACAAATTCGGCACCGACAGAATGATTCATTGGGGCAAAAAGTGCGATGTAAACGATTATCAAATCGATTATTTCGGCGATGAAAACTCAAATCATACAAGCCTTGATGAAATCAGGCAGGAGTGTACCGTTTTCGGCAAAACAATGTACCGTGAAAGTGTGCTCAAAGTTGAGTATTTTGATAAATGCAGAGAGATTAACTCTAAATTTATCGGCGCAAAGGTGGGCGAAGATACACTTAAGCTTGAATTTTCTGACGAATATTACGGCTTGAAATATACGCTATCTTACCAAATTTACACGGACAGCGACATTTTTAAAAAGAGCATTATTGTTGAAAATAAGAGCGAAAATGACATTGTTTTTGAAAGGCTTATGAGCGGCGAGTTTACGCTTGCGGGCAGTAAGGAATACAGTTTTATAAACACCAACGGTGCGTGGGGCGGCGAATGGGTGCAAAGCGAGCAAAAGCTCGGTGCAGGCACTCTCGTTTTTGAAAGCAGAAAGGGTATTTCAGGTCACAATAACTCACCTTATTTTATTGCTCACCAAAATGCAAATGAAAAAAGCGGCGATGTTTATTTTGCAAATTTAGCTTATTCGGGTAATTTTAAAGTGAGTGCAAACCGTGACCTTTACAGCGTTACAAGAGTAATAATCGGAATGAACGATTTTGATTTTACATATACGCTCAAAGCAGGTGAAAGTTTTGAAACTCCGGCTGTTTTTGCGGGCAATACTCAGGGCTTCGGCGAGATGTCGAGGCAGATGAATAAGCTTTGCGTAAATTATCTTATGCCAAAGCAGTTTAACGATAAAGCGCTCCCGATTTTGTACAATTCTTGGGAAGCGACTGAATTTAATGTCAGTGCCGACGAACAGTTGAAGCTCGCAAAAATTGCGGCGCAACTCGGCGTTGAACTTTTTGTTATGGATGACGGTTGGTTTGGCAAGCGCAACAATGATAGAGCAGGCTTGGGCGATTGGTTTGTTAATAAAGATAAATTTCCTAACGGTCTTGACGAACTTATAAACGGAGTTAATGCGCTCGGTATGGACTTCGGCATTTGGGTTGAGCCTGAAATGGTTAACCCTGACAGTGACCTTTACCGCACTCATCCCGAGTGGGCATACCATTACGACACAAGAGTTAAAAGCGAACTCAGGCATCAGCTTGTGCTCAATATGACCTTGCCGGCAGTTCAAGATTATGTTTATAACTGCATTGATAATCTTCTTTCAAACAATAATATAAAATATATTAAATGGGATATGAACCGTCCGTTCTCCGAAGCAGGTGCAGAAAATCTTGAAAATGCAAAAATGCTTTGGTACCTTCACACAAAAGCGGTTTACGATATTGTTGACAGGCTTAAAGAAAAGCACGGTGATGTTCAGTTTGAAGCGTGCGCTTCGGGCGGCGGCAGAAGTGATATAGGCGCACTGAGCCATTTTGACGAATGTTGGACGAGTGACAATACCGATGGAATTGACAGGCTCACAATTCAAAAGGGTTATTCAATGCTTAAACCTATCAAGGCTATGCGTGCGTGGGTGACCGATATTGCAGGTATTAACAAGCCGTGTTCACTCGACTTTAGGTTTAATGTTGCTATGCAGGGTTCACTCGGTCTTGGCGGTAATTTGCTCAAATATACCGACGAGGATAAAAAAGTCAGCAAGAAAAATATTGCACTTTATAAAAAAATCAGAAATACGGTTCAGTTCGGCAATCTTTACCGTGTTAACGATTTTGACAAAGACGAAGTGCTCGTTAATGTTTATGTGAGCGACGACAAATCAAATGCGGTTGCGTTTATTGCCGCTGCGGGCACAAGATTTTTCAAAAAGAGAATGAATATTTGCTTCGACGGTTTGGATGAAAACTCACGCTATCGCTTCACTTTGCAGGGCAAAGAATACGAAAAAAGCGGAAGCTATATGGCACAGGTGGGAATTCCTGCCCATATTCGTGGAGCGTATTATAATGAAATAATTGAAATTGAAAAAGTATAATAATAAAAAAGGGCGGAATATCTGCCCTTTTTCGTTTTGTAAATTATAGTTTATAATAGGTTGACGGCTTTCAGCCACATTATATTGTTTCTCTCCCTCAGTCAACAAAGTTGACAGCTCCCTCATCAGATGGAGCCGAGTTTTCTTGCTTCCCTCTGACGAGGGAAGTGGCGGCTTCGCCGTCGATAGGAGAGAAACCGATGTTAAAATAAATTATAATTTACATTTTAAAATAAAAAGGAGATACTCATTAAAGAATATCTCCCATAAAATGAATATTAAGATTATACCGGATGAACCTTAGATTCAAAATCTTCGTGTTTGCCGTCAAGGTTATACTTTTTATCTCTTCTCTTTTGGAAGAACTTAACAGCAACCTGACCGAACTGAGCATAAGAAAGAACATCTTCTTCCTGCTCGTAATATTCCTTAATTTCATCCTTGAAATCAGAAATCTTATCGTGGATAAGGTCAGCAGGACGGCAAGTAATAATTTCATCGTCGCCGACAATCTTCTTTTGGAATTCAGGGTCAATGTTGCAAGGGGTCTTACCGTACTTACCTGCAACCATATCCTTAAATTCCTTAGTAACCATCTTATATCTCTCGCCCATAATTACATTGAATACGGCTTGAGTACCAACGATTTGAGAGGTTGGAGTAACAAGCGGCGGATAACCCGAATCTTCCCTAACTCTCGGAACTTCGGCAAGAACTTCATCAAGCTTGTCAGCCTTACCTGCTTGTTTAAGCTGAGAAACAAGGTTAGAAAGCATACCGCCCGGTACCTGATAAAGGAGAGTATTAGCATCAACGCCAAGCATCTTAGGGTCAAGAAGACCTGATGCCAAATACTTTTCACGAAGCGGTGTGAAGAAATCTCTAATTTCCGAAAGAGCCTTGATATCAAGACCTGTATCGTATTCAGTACCTTTAAGAGCTGCAACCATAGATTCGGTAGCAGGGTGAGAAGTACCCATTGCAAGCGGGCTCATAGCAGTATCAATAACATCAACACCTGCCTCAATACCCTTGAGGTGAACCATTGAAGCAAGACCCGAAGTATAGTGAGAATGAAGCTGAACAGGAATGTCAACTGTGCTCTTGAGAGCCTTAACAAGGTCATAAGTTCCGTAAGGAGTTAAAAGACCTGCCATATCCTTAATACAGATTGAATCAGCGCCTGCATTTTCAAGCTGCTTTGCATAGTTGCAATAGTAGTCGATGTCAAACACAGGACCGGTTGTGTAAGAAATAGCGGCTTGAACATGACCTCCGTATTTCTTAGCGGCATCAATAGCTGTTTGAAGGTTACGAACATCGTTAAGCGCATCAAATATTCTTAAAATATCGATACCGTTATCAATACTCTTTTTAACAAAATAATCAACAAGCTCATCAGAATAGTGACGGTAGCCGAGCATATTCTGACCTCTGAAAAGCATTTGGAGCTTGGTGTTAGGGCATTTTTTACGAATAAGACGAAGTCTGTCCCATGGGTCTTCGTCAAGGAATCTAAGACAAGAGTCGAAAGTAGCACCGCCCCAACATTCGAGTGAATGGTAGCCGATTTTGTCCATCTTTTCGAGGATGTCTTCAAATTCGTCAGTTCTCATACGAGTGGCAATCAAAGACTGATGCGCATCACGAAGAACTGTTTCAGTAATTCCGATTTTAGCCATTTATGACACCTCTTGTATTAGTTTAATGTGATGATAACCTGTCCTGCTTCAACGCTGTCACTCTTAGCAACATTGATTGATGCAACAGTACCGTCCTGAGGAGCAACAATTTCGTTTTCCATCTTCATAGCTTCAAGAATGCAAAGAACAGAACCGCTTGAAACTGAATCGCCGACGCTAACCTTAACATCAAGGATAGTACCCGGCATAGGAGCTTCAACCTTAACTGAGCCGGCAGAACCCTGAGGAGCAGCAGCCTTTGGTGCAGCGGCAGGAGCCGGTGCAGGAGCGGCAGCCGGTGCAGGAGCAGGAGCGGCAGCAGCTACAGGAGCAGCGGCAACAGGAGTGCCTGCGCCCTCTTCAACAGTAACATTATAAGGTGTTCCGTTTACGGTAATTGTATAATTTTTCATAATATATTATCCTCCATTATTTAACAGAATGTTTTCTTGGTAATGTATTTTCTCTCTTGCCGGCAAGAATATCAAGTGCGGCAATAACCTTAGCACGGGTATCGGCAGGAGCAAAGATATCGTCAACCGCACCGCAAGCCGCAGCAGTAAACGGTGAAGCAACAGTTTCTTTATATTCCTTCTCAAGGTCCGCCTTGCTTTCGCCGTTTGCAAGCCTGTCATTAAACAAGAACTGAACAGCAGATTCGCAAGCAAGAGGAGAAGCCGTACTGTTGTCCCAAGCAAAAGTAAAGTCAGCGTTAGCGCCATTACCTGCAAGTGCAATGTAAGCAATGCCGACTGCGTCGCCTGTGATAACAGAAATCTTAGGAGTTGTAGCTGTTGCATAAGCACTTGTAAGCTTGGTAAATGCAGTTAAGCACTGATTTTCTTTGCCAGCCTTATTAACAGCGCCGTTTGCGTTAACAAGAGTAATAACCGGAATTGAATAAGCGTCGCAAAGCTTAACAATAGCCTCAGCCTTATATGAACAGCAAGGGCAGATAGGCTTACCCTCAAAGCCGACAAAACCGACTGTTGTGCCCATAACCGTTGCAAGAGCAGTTTTGCACTTATCTTCACTGTAACCGCCTTTAAGTTCAACAACCGAACCCTCGTCAGCGATTGAATTAATAATTGTCATAGCATCGTCGCCGTCATTTGCGAAAGTGCTTGGATTTGCAAACTCAAAAAGAGGTGCAGGAGAAATGTTATTTGACGGGAGAAGCGATACAATATTCTTAACTTCGGCAACCGCATTGTCGAAATCATCGCAAAGAACATCAACTGTTCCTGCTTCATAGCTTTCCTGCGCTGTAACATCACTCGGAGCCGATACATAAAAATCAGCGTCCTTAACCGCAACCACTACATCAGCCATATTGGCAATAAGAGCAGAAGTACCGAGGCAAGAGCCTGCGACAAGAGAAATCTGAGGGCAAACGCCGCTCATTGATGTTGAAGCTTTTACAAGTTCACCGTAAGCATTCATTACTTCAAAACCTTCGGTAAGCTTAACACCGTTTGAATCGTACACACCGATAACCGGGCAACCGGTTTTTAATGCGAGATCATAAATCTTTTTAATTTTAGCACACTGTGCAACACTTACAGCACCGTTATCAACAGTAATATCCTGAGAAAACGCATACACTGCACACTCATTCACTGTTCCGAAACCGGCAACAACCTCAACCGAACCGTCTGCCGACTTGGCATAAGCGTCAATCTCGGTAAATGAGCCGTCATCAAAAAGTGCTTCAAGTCTTTTAAGTGCTTTTGAATCGTTCACTGTTTTTTCCTCCTTGAAAATGTGACAGAGTATTTAGAAAAAATAAAATATTCCAAATTTGCCTATTATAGATTTTAACACTTTGTCAAATTAATATCAATAATAAATTATGAATTTTATTATATTTTGCTGATTTTGGCAGATAATTATTCAATATATTAGTGCTTTTGAGCATAAAAAACACTATTAAAAAAGCCAAGACCCGAACCTTTCGGCTCGAGCCTTGACTTTAATGATATAAGGGAAATATTATATCTGAAAATATTACTCGCTAAAAAGCGGAGTAGACAAATATCTGTCACCTGTATCAGGTAAAAGAGCTACTATAGTTTTGCCCTTGTTTTCAGGTCTTTTAGCAAGTTCTTTTGCCGCAAAAAGAGCCGCACCGCTTGAAATACCTACAAGTACACCCTCTTGTTTTGCAAATTCCTTACCTGTTGCGAAAGCGTCTTCATTTTGTACCGGAAGAACTTCGTCATAAATCTTTGTGTTAAGAGTATCAGGAACGAAACCTGCGCCGATACCCTGAATTTTGTGCGGACCTGCTGTGCCCTTTGAAAGAACCGGTGATGTTGCAGGTTCAACCGCTACAACCTTAACATCAGGGTTCTGACTCTTGAGGTATTCACCGACACCTGAAACAGTACCGCCTGTACCGACACCGGCAACGAAGATATCAACTTTACCCTCTGTATCCTTCCAAATTTCAGGACCGGTGGTTTTCTTGTGAGTTTCAGGGTTAACAGGGTTAGTAAACTGACCCGGAATAAAGCTGTTTGGAAGTTCCTTAGCAAGTTCGTCAGCCTTTGCAATAGCGCCCTTCATACCCTTTGCACCATCTGTCAATACAAGTTCGGCACCGTAAGCTTTCATAAGATTTCTTCTTTCAACGCTCATGGTTTCAGGCATTGTGATGATAAGTCTGTAACCCTTTGAAGCTGCTACTGCTGCAAGACCGATACCGGTGTTACCGCTTGTAGGTTCAATGATTACCGAATCAGGCTTGAGTACGCCCTTTTCTTCCGCATCTTCAATGATTGCCTTTGCGATTCTGTCTTTAACAGAACCGGCAGGGTTAAAATATTCAAGTTTAACAAGAACCGTTGCTTCAAGTTCGTTTGCTTTTTCAAAATTCTGTGCCTCAACAAGTGGGGTATTGCCAACAAGGTCAAGTGCTGATTTATAGATAGCCATAGTAAAAAATCTCCTTAATTAATCAAAAATTCTAAATTAGTCAATCGCAGCGAATGCTTGGTCGAGATCGTGAATAATATCATCGATATGTTCTGTACCGATAGAAAGTCTGATTGTATTAGGCTTAATATCCTGTTCAGCAAGTTCTTCAGGGCTAAGCTGGCTGTGGGTTGTTGTTGCCGGGTGGATAACGAGCGACTTAACATCTGCTACATTTGCAAGGATAGAGAAAATCTGCAAGCTGTCGATAAACTTCTTAGCTTCAGCTTCACCGCCCTTGATTTCAAATGTGAAGATAGAGCCTGCGCCGTTAGGGAAATATTCGTTATAAAGGTCCTTATATCTTGGGTCGATACTCGGATGGTTAACCTTTTCAACCTTAGGGTTATTAACAAGGTATTCGATAACTTTCTTTGTGTTTTCAACATGGCGTTCAACACGAAGTGAAAGAGTTTCAAGACCTTGAAGAAGAAGGAATGCGTTAAACGGTGAAATTGTAGCACCGGTATCACGAAGAATGATAGCACGGATGTATGTTACAAATGCTGCCGGACCTGCTGCATCTTGGAATGAAACGCCGTGGTAACTTGGGTTAGGGTCAGCAATTTGAGGATATTTACCGCTTGCTCTCCAATCAAAATTACCGCTGTCAACAATCACACCGCCGAGAGTTGTGCCGTGACCGCCGATAAACTTTGTAGCACTGTGAACTACGATATCTGCACCGTATTCGATAGGTCTTAAAAGGTAAGGTGTAGCAAATGTTGAGTCAATAACAAGAGGGATGTTGTGTGAATGAGCAATATCTGCAAGTGCCTTAATATCAATAAGATTTGAATTTGGGTTGCCGAGTGTTTCAATAAAGATTGCCTTTGTATTATCCTGAATTGCGTTTTCAAAATTTGAAAGGTCATCAGGGTCAACAAATGTTGTGTTTACACCAAACTGTGAAAAAGTATGCTCAAGGTAGTTATAAGTACCGCCGTAAATTGTTTTTGCAGAAACAATGTGGTCACCTGCCTGAGCAAGAGCCTGGAATGTGTAAGCAAGAGCGGCAGCACCCGAAGCTGTTGCAAGAGCAGCCACACCGCCTTCAAGAGCGGCAACTCTCTTTTCAAAGACATCCTGAGTTGAGTTTGTAAGTCTGCCGTAAATGTTACCTGCATCTGCAAGACCGAATCTCGCCTGAGCGTGGTCACTGTTTTTGAATACATATGAAGTTGTTTGATAAATAGGAACAGCTCTTGAATCTGTTGCCGAATCAGGTTCTTCCTGACCTACATGGAGTTGAAGTGTTTCAAAATGATACTTATATTCTGACATAATATTTATTTCCTTTCGATGTTAAAAATTATTTTGATTTCTATTGTAAATTTTAAAGTTTGAATTTTAAGCTAAAATAGTGTTTGAGGTTTATTTGCAACATCGAAAGCACATTCGTTGATTTTTAATGTTTGCGACTGTTAATTTGTTATAAATCTTAGTCATAAAAATATCTCCTTAATATTTCCCTTATCACCTACAAGGTTTGTAGGCTTTCTCTGTGATGTCTACACTATACACGATATAACCTATTTTGTCAATAGGTTTTTAGTATTTTTTTGAAAAATTTTTAAAACGATTACTTTTTTGTTTTTTGCAAAAAGAAAAAAACGCCGTAAACACAAGGCTTACAGCGTTTTAAGGTTCTATTTCTGTTTTAAATTTTTTGTTTCATTAATCGCTCTGAAAAGTGATAATTCATTGTCATAAGGCAAATCGCAAGTCATATGCCAAATCATAATTCCACCAAGATTAGCATCAACGGCAAAAGCCGTTTTGTCCGATATCATCTGATAAGAGTTAATATACTGTGGCGCAGTCATAGGGTTGCCGTCGTGATCAAAATCGTTAAAATAGATTAAATTTGTATACTTATCAAGCTTGCCGTCATATTGATTATAGTTGCCCCAATAAGCAAGTTTGTTTGTAGGTCTTGAATAAAACGGCACACCGAGGTCAAGCTGTTTTGAATCAAAACCGCCTTGAAGCATTTTGTTAATTCCGTTAACGGTAACAGGGAAAATAGAATGATAGCCGTGAGCGGTAAACATATCGTAAAGCATTACCTCCGCCCTATCAATTATTTTTATTACATCTTCGTCAAACTGCAAATCCCAAGGAGCAACAGCAAGCGACAAAATTTTATCACCGAGAGCATTGTCTATTTTTCTTAAAAATGTATTAAACAATTTCCATTCATTTTTACTATTCGGAAATTCGTAGTCCATATCAAAGCCGTCAAAATCGTACTTATCAACAAACGCTTTAATATTTTTGACTGTATTATCAACATTTTCCTCGCTCAGCATTGAAATAATATCGGCATTATCATTGCCGTAAGGCATTGCAATATCGCATAAAAGATTTATTTTTTTACCCTTTGCCGCATTTTTTAAAATTGCGATTTTATCGGCATATACTTTTTCGTCAATTTGATTGCCGTCGCCGTCAACAAAAATAATATTACCCTTTGCATCATATTTTGCAGTACCAAACAGAATAATATCGGTTAATGCATCAAGCATTGAAAAATCGGTTTCTTCACTTATATCATTTACTACAAGATAAGAATTAACACGCAAATTCTTTGCCTTTTCCGATTTAATATTATATACGCCTATATCATAAAGCTTGAATTTACCGGAAGCTTCGTTAACAAAAATACGCAGGTATCTGTAGCTAACATCACCGACATAGCAAGTATGACCGCCCTCAATACAGTCGCTTTGATAAAGAAATGTATAATTTTCATCTTTATCATTGCTTGCGTAAATTTCAAAAAGCGTAACTTTCTTTCCGTTTTCCTTTAACACAACAGTGTTAAAATCTGTTTTCTTGCCGAGGTCGACTGTTACATAATTGTTTTCTTCGGCTTTGCCCGAAAGTTTAAAGCTGCTCGTTTCTTTGCCGTCAGGTTTAATTGTAACACTCGTTTTTGCAAGATTGTCATAATTTGCATATGTATCGCTCATTATTGCTTTACCGTTTGGCGAACAAGCGGAGAAAAGCGATGTTATCAAAACAACGCATAACAAAACCGATAATAATTTAGTTGCTTTTTTCATGATGAATACCCCTTATTATTTTATATTACTATAATATCATATTAATCTATAATAAAGCAATATAAACTAATTAAAATATATAAAACAAAAAAAGACACCCGAAGGTGTCTTTTTTGTTTTGGAGCGGATGACGAGGCTCGAACTCGCTACCTCAACCTTGGCAAGGTTGCGCT
>UQEY01000051.1 GCA_900540235.1 uncultured Eubacteriales bacterium | reverse complement strand
TGTAAGGCATCCTTCTAGGAATTTGCAAACCACTAGTTTACTAGTGGTTATGATTCGATATAGTTGTAATTTCTCTCCTATCGTCAGCATAGCTGACACTTCCCTCATCAGAGGGAAGCAAGGACTTGGCTCCCTCTGACGAGGGAGCTGTCGGTTTACCGACTGAGGGAGAGATAAAATCAAATTTAAAAATTAAAATTATTATAACCCCAACGGTCAATTTCGTTATATTTTACATATGTTCTCTCAGCCTTAACACCGAGCTGTTCTTCACTGATTTTGCAAATGCGTTTTGTTAAATCATCAAATGCAGCGTCTGCCGATTTGCCGAAAATTGCAACTTCAAACATAGCGCAAGGTTCGTCACTGCCCTTAAAATACATATCGGCTTTGTCCTCGGTTTTTACCATAAGCCAAGCTTCACTCTTGCCCGGAATAGCCTCAATAGCTTTGCCAAGCTCATTTTTAAGAGCGATTTTGTCTTTGATTTCACTGTTGGTCATTACATTAATAAACGGCATAAGTTTATCTCCTTAAAATTAATTGTTAATAGTGATGCCTTTTTCTTTTCTCTGCTCGGCAAGTTCTGTTTCAATCTGCTTTTTAAAATCACCTGTAAGATTATAGAAGAACATAGGAATAATGCAGATAAGAAGGGAAATGGCAGGAATCAGCGAAACGATACTGAACATACCCTGTCTTACTGCGTGGGTCATTTCAAGCGGGTTGGCAGTAACATTAGAGTTAATAGCCGAAATGTCAAAGTCAACTATTATGTACATAAGAATAATAAACGAAGTGCTTATAGCGTTGCCAAACTTGTTAACAAAGCTTGATACGGCTGAGCCCATACCTGTAAGCCTTCTGCCCGTTTTCCATTCCATATAGTCAAGGCAGTCGCCAATCATAGCCGAAACGCAAACATTAATAGCGCCGCACGGAATGGTTGAAAGAATAAGGCAAGGCACGCAAGCCCAGAAATTGTCATATCCTATAAACCACATAATAAAACTTCCTGCAGCACCGATAAGCGAAGTTGCAATGATAATCTGCTTATAGCTGAACTTTTTAATAAGCGGAGTAACAGCAAGCATTGTGCCCATCATACCGACAGCCGAAGCAACGCTGAACACGGTTGAAACTGTGGAAATATTAGATTGAAGCGCACTTTCAACTTCAGCCGGTGAAAGACCTGTCAAATCTTTACCGATATAAAACGAATATCTTGCAACATGAACCGCACCTGCCTGATACATATATCTCGCTGCCGCAAGTATACCCATAAGCGCAGTAAGCATTAAAGGCTTGCAGGTAAGTATAAGTTTAAGCGCAGACGGCTCACTTTTGTCTCTTTTCGGTGGGTTAGGAATAACAACTCTTTCCTTAGTTTTAAAATAAACCATAACGAAAAGCAGGTTGCCTATAATAGAACTGACAAGTGCCATAACGGTATATTTTGTTTGCTCAAGCTCAGTACCCGAAAGGTTAAACTTAGGCAAAATAAAGCCAAGCACCATAAATATAGCCATAGGCACAGCAGAACCCACGCCGTTTGCCGTTCTTGCCTTAGAAATGATAGAACCACGCTCGTCTGCGTTAGGTGTGAGTGCGTTTGGCAAACTCCAAAACGGAACATCGGAAGCGGTATAAATCATACCCCAGGCAATGTATGTAATTGCGGCATAAATCATCTTTTGGCTGTCACTCAAATTCGGCGCATAAAACAAAAGAAGCGTGAGAATTGCAACAGGAATAGGTGTGTAAAGAATGTATGGCTTCATTTTGCCCTTCTTCAAATTTGACCTATCCATAATATAACCCATAATAGGGTCGTTAATAGCATCCCAAATTCTTGCAAGCAGCATAAGAAGAAGCACAAAAAGCGGCGTCACTTTAAGCACATTCAAATAGAAGTCGGAGATGTAACTGCTCATTATCGCATAAATCATACCCTGACCGAGAGCACCTATGCAATAAGTCATCCATTCTTTTTTCGGTACATAATAATTTTTGTCCATAAATTTACCCCTTTTAAATTTATCGGCAGTTGATATTCGTATATTTTTTAATTATTCAATTTTTGAAGGCTTAGGAAAATATCTGAATTTAACCTTACCTAAAATCTTGCTTTTTTCAACATACTTTTTGTCCCAAAATCTTGAATCCCAACTGTCATTTCTGTTATCTCCCATAACAAAATAACTGTCGAGAGGGATTGTGTACGGTCCGAAATTACCGGTCGGTGTGCCGTTTGTAACAAAGTCGTCACGAAGCTGAGTGATGTTGCCGCTTTTATCCGTAACATAAACAATGCCGTCAATAACCTGTATTGTTTCGCCGGGCATACCTACTATTCTTTTCACATAAAGCTGACTTTCATCATCAGGATAATGAAAGATGATAATGTCATACCTTTGCGGCTCTTCGTTAATATAGGCAAGCCTGCTTGCAATAATTCTGTCCCCCTCTTGTATTGTGTTGAGCATTGAACCGGAAGGGATAACGGCGTTCGCAAAAATAAAGGTTTTAAGCAAAATCGCAATCACGAGAGCAATAACAATAGGTGTGCAAAACTGAATACCCTCTCTTAATTTCGACTTAGGCTTTTCTTCTTTTTCAGCCTTTTCTTTTTTTGGTTTGGTTTTCTTTTTTTCTTTTTTGACAGCAGCAATTTCTTCGGCATCACTGTCATTTTTTTTATCAAAGTCGATTTTTTCTTTTTCAGTGCTTTTGTAAATCGGAGTAAACGAAACGCCTGCTTCTTTTCCCTCATCAATCTTTTCAAGCTCTTTCGTCGGACTTTCAAGTGAGCCTACAAAAATACTGATGTCAAACATCATTGCTCCGCAGACGGGACATTCATACCAGTCGCCGTTTTTTATCAAAGCGTCGCAACCGCACTTTTTACATTTTCTTATCATTTAAAAATCTTCCTCTTTCCGACATTGGAAAGTATTTCTTTAAGTGTGATTATTTCATCATAAGGTGTCGCATTGTTTAATACTTTAAAGTTAGGAGCGTCGCTTTGAATATCGGTGTTGATTGTGTTCTTAGCTCTGACATCGTAACCCGATGCGTCAAGCTGCCTGTCAACATAAATTTTCAATGCTTTATTCTTTTCACGAACAATCGTGATTTTGTGCTCGCCGCCGCTTACTATACTGTTTGAACGAAGGTGACATCTTCCGCACTTAACATTGACATAGCTTTTAACAATAGAAATGTCAATATCGTCATTACTTGCAATTTTAATGTTTTCCTCGCCCTTGTAGTCAAACGAAATGGTAAAATCTGTAATTGCATTACCGTTTCCGAAACGCTTATCTTCTTTGCCGAACTGGAAAATTTTAACTTCAAACGGCTGGAGCGTTAAATCAATTTTGTCACCGTATGAAAAGCTGTCATAACTTTCTTTATTTGAAAGGTTATAAACATTGTAACGCTGAACATCTTTCAAATCTTCAGGGCAGCCCATAAGCTTGTTAAGAGTTAATGTAAGCGGTGCTTTCTCGTCAGTCGGGTTTCTCAGCGCAATTATACCGTCACCGTTTTCATTCCATGCAAAGTAACCGTAAACATTGTTTTCCTCCGGGTTGCCGCCGATAAACATGGCGTTTTTAAGAATATCATAATTACTCTTTTGCCACTCAATAACTTTTGCAAGTGAACGCCACTTCGATTTATTCATCATAGTGTAGCTGAGGTGAAGCTCATTAAGCGCCTGACCACGGCAAGCGTCAAAGTAAAGGTACTTTTCAAATTCTTCGTCCGTATAATCAACTTTAGCATATGTTCCGTAAATCGGCTCGTGGTTGTAAATACGATTAAGCGGCATTTGAATTGCACGGGTGTTGAGAAGATTAAAGTATCTTGCGTCACGGAAAGTAATTTCCCTGTCAACCTGCGCTTGGTCCTCAAGATTGTCGGCGAAACCGATATCGGCACTGTTTTGAACCCAAATGCTGTTGACATACTGAAGCCACCACGGTGACGGGTTAACATAACAGGTCATATTTATCCAAAGGCCTTTGCCTGCCTTGGTTCTAAGCTCTCTTATTTTTTTGAAAACATCTATCCAACATTCCCACATATCGGTGATAAAGTACATATCGTTTTCACCGCCGACAGGGTGATTGTGATTAGGATTTTTACAAGGAGCTAAGCAAAAGCCGTCAAATTTCCAATAATCTATATCAAATTCCTTGGTTGATTTTAAAATGAAGTCGGTAACATTTTTGATGTAAGTCTTGTCTGCAACGCAAACATCTTTTGCCTCAGAATTAAACGAGCCTTTGCCGAGTTTTTCCATCTTCTTTGCAAACTTGTCAGGAAAACCGTAGCCGCCCCTTGGACCGAGCCATAAACCAAAATGGCTGTCAAGCTTAGCGGTAATCTGAGAAATGTCATAAAGTTGGTTAGGAAATTTTTTGTTGAAACTCCAAAAACCCGATTTGTAGTCAACCCAACCGTCATCAACAACATATGCGTCAAGTGGCGCAATGCCGTTTGATGTTAAACCTTTTTCAATTTCAAAAAATGATTTTTCAATATTGTCGGCGTCAATTTCTTTCATAAAATCGTACCAACTGTTATATTGAATTCTTAAACTTCCCGGGGTTGCAATGCTTTCAATATAGTTATAAAAAGATTTTTGAACATCAACAAGCAAGTCACTCTTTGCACCGCCGACAACTGTGACAGGGCATTTATATTCGCCGTTTATTTTTTTGCCGATGAAATATTTAACCTGACCTATACCGTAAAGAATGATGTTTTGCGTGGCAGGAAATTCACAGCCGAAAAATAATGTGTCAATGTAAAACGGCTGACCGAGCGAAAAATGAACTCCGTTAAGTTCAGGACCTTCAACATCAGTCGGCACGCTGAAATGAGCTTTTGAATTTGTAATTCCGATGTGTTCAAGAAGAATATAATCTATCGTCTTGTCACTGTTTTGATTAAAAGCGATTTGTTTTTTGAGCGTGTTTCCGTCTTCACCCGCCCAAAATGTCATTGTAACTTCAATACCATGAGTTTCTTCAAACTTAAACGAAAGCTTGCCGTCTTCTTGTTTGCTGTCAACAACATTAAGCCCTTTTGACGAAAATTCGCTTCCGTCGGTAAAATGAAACAAAAATTCAACGCTGTTACCGTCGGGTACAAAATCTCTTCCCGATAAAACATTTCTTATTTGTGAAGCGTAAAGCGTGTTCTCGTGAACGACAAATTCACGCTGAAGTATTTTGCTTTCAAGTCTAAACATAGAATCTCTCCTAATTATAATTGTTCTTCCACTTCTTCAAGTGCTCTTGCAAGTTGGTCGGGGCAGGATGTGCCTTTAAAGTTGCAGTCAATTCCTTTAAGAACGCTGATTACTTCTTCAGGTTTCTTACCCTTAACAAGTGCGGCAATGCCTTGAAGGTTGCCGTTGCAGCCGCCGATAAAGCTGACGCTGTTTATCGTGTCTGTGTTTTCGTCAATGTCAATTTGTATTTGCCTTGAGCAAACGCCGTGAGGTGTGTATGTATATGTCAATTTTATTACTCCTTTGATTTTGATTGATAATTCTTGCTAAGAGCTTTGTAGGGGTCGGCGTCCCCGACGACCCGTTATCATTTAAAACAAGAACAATATCAGGCGGCGACCTGCGGTTGCCTTAATATTTATATAATATATTCATTATACATATATTTTTTACCAATTTCAACACTTTAGCGCATTTTTAATGATTATACAGTTTAAACATAATTAATAAAAAAACTACACATTTGTTATACAATAAGTGTTGAATTATACAAAAGTTTATGATATATTTACTATTAACGGAGCAAAAACTCCAAAAATTTAGGCAAAGAGGTAAAATTAATGGAAAAACTTAAAGTCGGTATCATCGGTGCAGGCCGCATCGGTCAGGTACACGCAAAATCAATTACATACCACATTCCTCAGGCTGAAATTGTTGCCATTTCCGACATTTATGTTGAGGGCGCAAAGAAGGTTGCAGAAGAACTTGGTATTCCTAATTATTATGAAGATTATCACGAAATTTTAAACAACCCTGAAATCAAGGCTGTTCTCATCTGTTCTTCAACCGATACTCACGCAGATATCGCAGTTGAAGCTGCAAATGCAGGCAAGCATATTTTCTGTGAAAAGCCTGTTGATTTAACGGTTGCAAAGATTAAAAAGGTTATCGACGCTGTTGATAAGGCAGGGGTTAAGCTTCAAATCGGCTTTAACCGTCGTTATGACCACAACTTTGCAGAGATTAAAAATCTTGAAAATAAGGGCAAAATCGGTAAGCTTCAAACAATCAAAATAACTTCCCGTGACCCTGAGCCGCCTCCGATTTCTTATGTTAAAGTTTCCGGCGGTATTTTCCTTGATATGACAGTTCATGATTTTGATATGGCTCGTTTTATCGGCGGTGAAGTTGAAGAAGTTTATGCCAATGCCGCAGTTACGGTTGACCCTGCAATCGGTGAAGCAGGCGATGTTGATACAGCTCTTGTTGCACTCAAGTTTAAGAGCGGCGCAATCGGTGTTATTGATAACTGCCGTAAAGCTGCTTACGGTTACGACCAAAGGCTTGAAGTATTCGGCAGTAACGGTCAGGCAAGTGCGGCTAACGATACTCCTACCAATGTTTCATTTATTGATGACAGCGGCAAAGTTACAGACAAACCGCTTTATTTCTTCCTTGAAAGGTATATGCAGTCCTTTACTGACGAAATGACAGAGTTCATTGACTGCGTAATTAACGATAAGCCGACTAAGACCACTGTTTATGACGGTCTTGAAGCGCTTCGTTTAGGTCTTGCAGCTAAGCTTTCGGTTGCTGAGCACAGACCCGTAAAACTTTCTGAAATTGAGGCATAATTTATGAAAAGAACAAGACTTACTATGTCACAGGCACTTGTTAAGTTCCTTGACAATCAGTATATCGAATGTGACGGCGTTGAAACAAAGTTTGTAAGCGGTATGTTCGGTATCTTCGGCCATGGCTGCGTTGTCGGCGTAGGTCAGGCTTTGGAGCAGGGCGGTCATAATCTTAAATTTTATCAGGGCAAAAATGAGCAAAATATGGCTCTTGCCGCTGTTGCATACGCAAAGCAGATGGACAGAAAGGCAATTATTCCTTGCGTTTCTTCTATTGGCCCGGGCGCTACAAATATGGTAACCGCATGCGGCTGTGCCACTGCTAACAGAATTCCGCTTCTCGTTTTGCCGGGCGATACTTTCGCTTGCCGTCAACCTGACCCTGTTTTGCAACAGGCAGAATTTTTTGACAATTACGGCAGAACCGTTACGGATGCATTCAAGGGCGTTTGCCACTATTTTGACCGTATTCTTCGCCCTGAGCAGCTTATGACTGCTTGCCTTAACGCTATGCGTGTGCTTACCGACCCTGCGGATACAGGTGCGGTTTGCCTTGCTATGCCGCAGGATGTTGAGGGTGAGGCTTATGATTATCCTGAGCATTTCCTTCAAAAGCGTGTTTGGCATCTTGACCGCAGACCTATCAGTGCTTCTCAGCTTGAGCGTGCAACTGCTCTTATTAAAAATGCTAAGAAGCCGATTATCGTATGCGGCGGCGGTGTAAGGTACAGCGGTGCTGAAAACGAACTTCTCGAATTTGCAACAAAGTATAATATTCCTATTGCCGAAACTCAGGCAGGTAAGGGTATTATTGATTGGAAAAATCCGCTCAATGTAGGCGGTATCGGTGTAACAGGCGGTAAAGCCGCAAATGTTATCGGCAGGGATGCTGACCTCGTTATCGGTGTCGGTACTCGTTTTTCCGATTTCACCACTTCGTCAAAGTGGCTCTTTAAAGAGGATAGGAAAGTTCTCGGCATTAATGTTTGTCCGTTTGACGCATATAAAATGGATGCAGAAGCTATTATTGCCGACGCTAAGGAAGCTGTCACTGCTCTTATTGCTTCCTGCGACGGATATAAGAGCGAATATAAAGACGAAATTAAAGAAGCCAAGGCTGAATGGGACGCTATTGTTGATAAATATTATTCAACCGAGCTTGAAGGTGGTCTTAACCAAACTCTTGCACTTGGTATAATTAATGAATTTATGGATGATGACGCTATCGCTCTCGGCTCTGCGGGTTCGCTTCCGGGTGATATGCAGCGTTTGTTTAGACCGAAAGACCGTGGCACATACCATATGGAATACGGTTTTTCAAATATGGGTTATGAAGTTAACGGCGCTCTCGGTGCTAAGCTTGCTAAGCCTGAAAGCGAAGTATACACTTTCTGCGGTGACGGTTCATTTATTATGGGCCACAGTGAGCTTTACACTGCGCTTCAGGAAAATTTGAAAATTAATGTTTGTCTTTTTGATAATATGGGTTGGGGTTGTATTGAAAATCTTCAAAACAATCAGGGTACCGATACATTCGGTACTGTTTTCAGAGCGAGAAACCCTAAGACCGGTATGCTCGACGGTGATGAAATTGATATTGATTTTGCAAAGATAGCCGAGGGTTATGGCGCAAAAGCGTATACAATTCATACTTCTGACGAACTTCGTGCTGCTCTTGCCGACGCTAAAAAGCAAACCGTTTCATGCCTTTTTGATATTAAAGTATTGCCGAAAACTATGACTCCGGGTTTTGAATCTTGGTGGAGAGTCGGCGTTGCCGAAGTATCTAAGAGCGAAACTGTTGCCAAAGCATACGAAGATATGCAAGCACACATTAAACAAACATTTGATTATTAAAAGAATGTTGATAAAGCGGCTAAACCACGCCGGGGTTATAAATCTTAGTGCGGTTATTCGTAGGGCAGGGGCTTGCTCCTGCCATAGTAAATTCTGACGGTTAGATTTTTAAAAATGTCAAGGGCATTGAGCCCTCGCTTTTGCCTTTTGCTCGGGGGAGTGAATTGTGCAAAAGCACAAGAGACACGAGACTCCAAATTTGGCGACTTTAAGGAGCAACAAATTTGGGAGAAACAGTTCGGGGAACTGTTTCGTAGTGAGTGAGATTAATGTACAGCACCCCTCTCAAAAAACAAAATTTATCTCGCTTTCTCGACATTCCTATTGTACTAATTTATTAAACTGAAAGGTAAAAATATAATGCTTAATCCTGATAAAGTAAAACTTGCTATTGCTCCAATCGGCTGGACTAATGATGATATGCCTGATTTGGGCGCTGAAAATACATTTGAGCAGTGCATAAGTGAAATGGCACTTGCAGGCTTTAAGGGTTCTGAAATCGGTAACAAATATCCAAAAGACCCTGATGTGCTTAAAAAATATCTTGATATCCGTGGTTTGCAAATTTGCAACGCTTGGTTCTCATCATATTTAACATCAAAGCCGTATGAAGAAACTATTGAAGCATTTAAGGCTCATTGCGATATGCTTCATAAGCTCGGCGCCAAGGTTATCGGTGCTTCCGAGCAGGGCAATTCTATTCAAGGTTGCCTTGATAAATCAATTCTTGATGAAAAGCCGTATTATACTGACGAGCAGTGGGAAATTGTAACAAAAGGTTTTAACGAAATGGGCGCATACGCAAAGTCAAAGGGTATGTACTTTACCGTTCATCACCATATGGGTACCGGTGTTCAAACTGTTGAAGAAATTGACAAACTTATGGATATGACCGACCCTGACCTTGTTTATCTTCTTTTCGATTCGGGTCATCTTACTTTTGCGGGTATCGACCCTGTTCCTGTGCTTAAAAAGTATATCAACCGTGTTAAGCATGTTCATCTTAAAGATGTAAGAATGGATGTTTATAACAATCAGGTTGTGCCAAATCATATGTCATTCCTTGACGCAGTAAGAGCAGGTGTGTTCACAGTTCCTGGTGACGGCGATGTTGATTTCAAACCTATTTTTGACATTCTTGCCGATAACGATTATGAGGGCTGGGTAGTAGTTGAAGCAGAGCAAGACCCTGCCAAGGCTAACCCGTTTGAATACGCTGTAAAAGCAAGAAAGTACATTGCAGAGAATACAGGTTTATAATATCAAATAAAATAACAAAAGAAGTAGATTTTATTTTCGGGGAATTGAAAACGGCGTAATGCTTATTTCAGATTTGAGATATTCTAACATCTAAGTCTAAAATATGTTGAATATTTGTTAAAAACTTATAAAATATTGTATAATGATATCTAAAAAAGACGAAAAAGCTAGAAAAAAGTCTATATATGCGATAAAAATGTGAAAAATAATCACAAAATAATGTGAATAAATATTGCCTTTTGTATTTCTTTATGGTAAAATGTAGAAGAAATAAAAAAAGGGAGTTTTATTAATGGAAAGAAAAATAAGAATACTTATCGCAGACAATTCATCCGCATTTTCAATCGAGTGCCAAAAAGAACTCGGGCTTCAAGGGTTTGATGTAGTCGCTATTGACAAAGACGGTAAAAAAGTTATTGACATTTTGGATAAGCAGAATTTTGATGTTATTATGATTGATACTTTTATGCCAAATGCCGATGCCGTTGAAGTAATCGAACACTTAGCAGCCTCACCGAAAATACGACCTATTGTAACGGTATTTTGCTCTGTCAATTCACCACAGCTTGAGATGCAGATTATGGAGGCGGGTGCTGATTATTATTTTATCAAGCCTGTTTCTGCCGGTTCGGTGGCAAAGCGTATCACAAGTTTGGCGCAATGGAAAAGCAAGAGCCTGTCAACTCCGGCTAAAGCAAAATTCGGCGAAAATGAAATGGATATAATCATATCCGACATTATGCGCCAAATCGGTGTTCCGGCTCATATCAAGGGTTATCATTATCTCAGAACCGCAATCAAGCTTTGCATTGAGGATAATGAAATGCTCTCCTCTGTAACAAAGATTTTGTATCCTACCGTTGCAAAAGCTTACGGCACAACTTCGTCACGAGTTGAAAGGGCAATTCGTCACGCCATCGAAGTTGCTTGGGACAGGGGAGATGTTGATGTCCTTTCAAGCTACTTCGGCTACACAATTCAGTGCGAAAGAGGTAAGCCGACAAACTCCGAATTTATTGCAATGATAACTGATAAAATCAAATTATCTGTAAATATGTAATTTTATATTAAAAAAAGGTGCCTATTTGGCACCTTTTTCAGCGTGTAGAAAAAGTCAAATAATAAATTTCTACACGCTGAAGAATGTTGAGAAAGTGAGATAAATTTTGTATTTTGCGAGCGGGAGCTGTACGAT
>UQEY01000050.1 GCA_900540235.1 uncultured Eubacteriales bacterium | reverse complement strand
CTTGCTTAAAGCTCGGCTTTTTTATTTTTACTAAAGCGTTTTTATTCCCCCGGTTGAACCGGGGGTTTATTTCTTTGCTGAAGACCAATAACAAAACACGGTGTTTGGAAACAAACACCGTGTTTTAATTTAAGTATGTTTTAAATTATGCCTGAGCAGGAGCACCTACAGGACAGGTAGCTTCACAAGCACCACATTCGATGCAAACATCTGCATCAATCTCGAACTTGCCGTCACCCTCTGAAATAGCACCTACAGGACATTCTGCAGCGCAAGCACCGCATGAAATACAATCGTCTGAAATAGCGTATGCCATTACATAACACCTCCTACACCATACTTTAATGATAATATAACAGCTATTACATTAAAAATCAAGTAATATTGTACAATTAATATATTAATTTTTGTTCATTTTTGGTTTGTTTTGACTAACTATTCTTACTTCGCCACGGTTAACACTGACAGGCAAGCCCTCAGGATTATCGTCAAGCCTAATCTTTAACTCACCGGTTAAAAGAGCAGCGTCAACAACAGTTCCCCTACCGTGTCTGCAATCGACTACAGTGCCGATTTTAGGTGTAATCTTATGTAAATACTCATAAGAGTTTTGCTCATACTTTAAGCAACACATAAGCCTGCCGCAAGTACCGCTGATTTTGCCGGGTGCAAGCGAAAGACCCTGGTCCTTAGCCATTTTGATAGTTACAGAATGGAAGCCGTCAAGGAAAGTTGAACAGCAGAAAGGTCTGCCGCAGATACCAAGACCGCCGAGCATTTTGCTTTCATCCCTGACACCGATTTGGCGAAGTTCGATTCTTGTCCTTAAAGTAGAAGCCAAGTCCTTAACAAGCTCTCTGAAATCTATTCTGCCGTCGGCAGTGAAATAAAAGATAACCTTTGAGCAGTCAAACGAGTATTCGGCATTTGTAAGATTCATTTCAAGCTTATGCTTAGCAATCTTTTCATTGCAGATGTCAAAAGCTTCTTTTTCTTTAATTTTATTTTCTTTAACCTTATTGCGGTCATCATCGGTTGCGATACGAACAACAGGTTTAAGCGGACTTACAACCTCGCTGTCGTCAACATCCTTAACGCCGCCGCAAGCCTTACCGAATTCAAGACCGTTGGCGGTTTCAACTATAACTTCCTGACCGTTTTTTATTTGAAATTCTTTGGGGTCAAAGTAATAAGTTTTGCCTGTGTCGCTAAAGCGGACACCAACAACTTTTGTCATATATTTCCTCCGTTATCTGCCAAGAGCACGAGTAAGTGAATAGCAGAATTTTGTAATTAACAATGCATTATTCGCATTGAAAAGAGCCATAGATTTTATTTCGTCGCAGCAATTCATAAGTTTAACAAGATTTTGACGGGGCACGCTCGATTTAAGCAGCTTTGCACTGCTCAACTGACCCGAAACATATTCGCACTCATCCCCTGCAAAAAGAGCGTCACGAAAAATATTTTTCAGCAAATCACAGGCAAAAACAATCCCCTGCCTATCCTTTTGAAAAGCAGACAAAACAGTAAGCATTTTATACTCATCATTTGAAGCAACGGCAGAACAGAGATTATTGCAGATACTCACAAGTTCACTCGTTTTATCATCCTGCAAACTTGAAAGCGCTTTACCTATATTACCGTTAAAAGTTGCCACTGTTTTTTTTGCACTTTCATAATCAACATCGCTGTGAGAAGTAATATACGAACTTGCACGCTCGATATCAACCCCCTCAAGAGTGACACAAACACTTCGAGAAAGAACCGTTGACAAAAGAGCACTTTTAGACTCGGTTGTTAAAATAAATACAACATATTTAGGCGGTTCTTCAAGAATTTTAAGAAGCGCATTTTGAGCGTTTTGGTTCATACAATGGGCATTTGCAAGGATATACACTTTATATTCCGCTTCATTAGGCTGAATGTAAGCGTCGCTTATAATATTCCTTACAGTATCGACATGAAAAGAATTAGCCGTGCCCGACGGTATGTATTCGCTTATATCGGGATGAATACCGCTCATTGCTTTTTTGCACTGAGTACATTCGCCGCAAGGCTTATCCTCGCCCCTGCAAACGAGAGCGCAGGCAAGGTCACGGGCAAGCGTTTTTTTGCCTATACCCTCCTCCCCTTCAATTATAAGTGCGTGGGGAAACCTGCCGTTTTCAAGCAGAGAAGATAGCATATCAACAACCTTTTCATTGCCGATAAAATTGGTTAATTTCATAATTATAACTTTCTGAACTGGTCAACATCAAGAACAAATGCAACAGCACCGTATTCTTCAACATCAACAGGCTTTTTAAGAAGAGAGCCCTCAAGAGTACTGTCAACACCGATATGACGAACAACACGCTTGGTTACATTTTTCTCGATTATACTGAATAATTTTTCTACTTCTTCATCTTTTATGCCAAACAAAACAGTTGTCTGTCCGTTTTCAAGAAACATACCCTGCGTTGAAATTTTTGTTGAGAAATAACCTTCCTCTACTGTAGATGATAACACCTTTGTCAAGTCCTTATTAGATACAATTACTATTACAAGTTTCATATTAATCACCTTTCTGACTGTAAATACTAATAATATATGTTGAATATCTGTTGCGATATTCCTATTTGTAATACTTTGTTTTCCGTTCTGTATTACATTATATAATAGTATTAATTATTTTTCAACTCAGCCTAATATTTTTTTAAACAAAATTAACACTTTCGTAATAAAAATCATTAAAGAGCGAAAGCAAGCGCAACGATAACAGGCATAGTTACAACAGAAAAAAGCGATGACTGAGCCGCAAGTTCGCTGCCCAGCGGTGCATCGTTATCATACTTTGCAGCGTACATAGCCGTATTTGTAGCCGTAGGCGCAGAAGCGGAAACAGTCATTGCAACAAGCAAATCACCCGTTATACCGCAAAGTTTAAATACAAACAGCATAACAACAGGAATAACTACAAGGCGCAAAAGCGAAACAAAATAAAGTTCTTTTTTCGCAATCAGATTTTTAAAATCGGCATTTGCAAAAAATGTACCGAAAACTATCATAGCAAGCGGCGAATTGCAGTTGCTTATCATTTGCATGGGATATTCGATAACATATGGTATTTTAACATTTAAAAAGAAAAGCGGCAAACCGATAATAACCGACATTGTACCGGGATTAAAAATAAGCTTTTTAAAATCAATTTTCGCCTCTCTGCCGGATATTTCATAAATACCGTAGGTAAATGCAAAAATGTTAAACACCGCAACATAGACCGAGCAGTAGAATATTCCCTCATCACCTATTACGCTTTTGGCAAGAGGCAAGGCAAGGAAACTAGCATTTGAAAATACCGTTGCATAATGGTAAAGTCCACGAAGTTTGAGCGCTTTTTTCCTAAAAGTGAAAAGGCATAAAGCCGCACCGAAAAAGTGGACGGCAAAAGAACAGGCAAAAGCTATCAATAGACCTTTTGCACGAGCGGGAGTATATTTCATATTCATAAAAGTATGAATAATTGCAATAGGCAAAACGACATTAAAAATAAGGTCAATCATACGCTTACCGTCTTTTTGCCTAAATACGCCGAGCTTATCGGTAACAAAACCTACGCCTGCCATTAAATAAAGTATAAACACCTGAAGTGCTATTGTTTTAAGGTTATCTAAAAACAATACATCTACCTCTTTCAATCAATTTGTTTGTCATCATTTTTAATATAAACGGCAAGTTCAAAAGAAAGTGCAAAAACACCTGTTGCCAAATATGTAATTGACGAAAATGAAGCAACGCTCAGCATTGAATATTTGCCCGCAATAACCATAAGAAGCCTTGGAGCGGAAATAGAAATGCTGACTAAAAAAAGTGAAAGAGCAAAAAAGCCGTAAGCAGGTTTAATCATATGTTTTTTATCTTCAACGGCGGAAGCACAGCAAAGTGCAAAGCCGCAATAAAACATTACAAATAAAAATTCCAAAAAGCTTTCAACGCTTTCAATATCAAACACATCGGTTATAATCATCAACATTTTGAAAAAGCCCCAAAAAAACGGAGTTAAGTGAAAAAACCTAAACTTGGTGAAATCAACAAAAGTACCCCTTACGCTTTTTGCACAAACGCCGAAATAATAGCACGAGAAAATTGCAAAAACGCAAACAAGAATCAGAGAAATCAGATAGTTATATTCAGTATAGTTTTGCTCTTTTGATTGCAAAATATATTGATAGCAATTATAACATTGATGCACAAAATCAAAAAAGTATGTGCCGCACAAAAAGAGTAACGACACATAAATACTTTTATTGCCTATAAAATTAATTTGCCGGTCAAGCTCCTTAGCTTTATATGAGTAAAAGGCGCAAATAAGCACACAAAACAAAATGCAGATAAAAAGCGAATAAGTAAGCATTCTGTTTTCCGTTACCAAACCGGTTTTAATATCGGTGTATTTGATTAATTGACAAAAGCGAATAAAGCATGCCGCAACAGCGCCGGCTATTACAACAAGGAATGAAAAATACATGCTCTTATTTTTCAATTTTTCTCCTCTTTAATCACAAATAATCACAAATAATTTATCTTTCAATAATCGGCTTGAACTGACGAGGTTTACTTACGCTCTTATATGCAGGACGGATAATCTTGCCGCCGGAGGTAAGTTCTTCAAGCCTGTGAGCGCACCAACCTGCTGTTCTTGCAACGGCAAAAATAGGAGTATACAAATCTTCCGGAATACCGAGAACTTTATATACAAGACCCGAATAAAGGTCAACATTGGCACACATAGTTTTGTCAACGCCCTTAACTTGTGAAAAAACTTCCGGAGTTAAAAGTTCGATATTTTCAAGGGTTTTAAACTCTTTTTCAAAACCTTTTTCATAAGCAAGTTTTTTAGCATTTTCTTTAAGAATAATAGCTCTCGGGTCGCTTTTTGTGTATACCGCATGACCCATACCGTAAATAAGGCCCGAGCCGTCGCCTGCATCCTTATTGATAATTTTAACAAGATAATCTTTAACCTGACTTGGGTCTGTAGGGTCGGCAACATTTTCCATAATTTCACGCATTTGCTGAGCAACACGAAGATTTGCGCCGCCGTGGCGAGGACCTTTAAGAGAACCGAAACCGGCAGAAATTGCAGAATAAGTGTCTGTACCGCTTGAGGTAAGAACTCTTGTTGAGAAAGTGGAGTTATTACCGCCGCCGTGGTCGGCATGAAGCATAAGGCAAATATCAAGAAGCCTTGCTTCCTCCTCGGTAAACTTTTTATCGGCACGAATTTGGTTAAGAATATATTCTGCGGTTGACTGCTCCTTGCTGATTGGGTGAAGGAACATAGTCTTGTTATAAAAAGTCCTGCGCTTGATTTGGTATGCGCCGTTCATAATAGTAGGCATTTGAGCTATAAGTTGAAGCGACTGACGAAGCACATTTGCTACAGAAATATCGTCCGGGTTTTCATCAAACGAATAAAGCACGATAATGCATCTTGCCATTTTATTCATAATATCTTTTGATGCGTGCTTCATAATCATATCTTCAACAAATTCATCAGGAAGCTCACGACATTCGCCCAAAACTTCCCTAAGACCTGCAAGCTGGCTTTCCGTTGGCAAATCGCCGAAAAGAAGAAGCCAAACAACTTCTTCAAAGCCGAACCTGCCCTCATTTATACAACCGTTAACGATATCGTTAATATCATAACCACGATACGAAAGCTTACCTTCCTTCGGTACACGCTCGCCGTCAAGAATATAGTAACCCTCAACAGAGCATATACGGGTAAGACCTGCCATAACGCCGGTGCCGTCTTCATTACGAAGGCCACGCTTAACGTGATATTTTTGATAATCGTTTGGCTTTATCCAGTTATTTTTATCAAGCTCCGAGCATAAATTAGAAAGAGCATCCATAGAAATAGGTGAAATGTAATTTTTCGGCATAATTTATCTCCTTTTCTTTGCAGTGTATTAAATCGACAAAAGCCGTAAATCAACAATTTTGTATAGCTTGTACAAATTATAAGTCAATTATTTGTCTATTATACTATTTTTATATTATAAAGTCAAGGAGATGAAAGAGTGAAAAAAGTAACGATTATTTACATATTAATTCTCGTTTTGACGGTAGTTATTCCAGCAATAATCTGCTTTGGTCAAAAGGATACAAGTTCGTCAAAAGAACTTGTAAACATTTTTAACACTTACATATCAACATTTTACTCAATTTGACTGTTATCGCTCACCTTTTCAAGATTAATGTTTGATGTGGCATAAAAGGAAACTTTTTTAAAATTTTGTTTCCAATTATCTTTTTGATTTTCATAAACTTCGGGTAAATCTTTTGCAAGGTATTTGCCTATCCTCAGTGCGTCGCTTCCTGCACTTTGGCAAGCTGAAAAAGCGCTTTTCGCAACGCTTTCGCACTCTTTTTTTGCAAGAGCGTTTATCCTTAAATAATCATTTTGGTCAAGCTTTATATCAGCACCTTTTTCAATTTCGCCAAGCATCAAATCTGCGCTTATATCGGTGCAAAATGTAACTTTGGAATTAATATATTTCACACTGTTTTTACACTTAACATTTGACAGTTTTATATCTATTTTGCCAAGTTTTTCATCGTTAAGTTGAAGCAAAACATCGTCGGTTTTATTTTTGAGCATTACAAAGCCTTTTGTTTCATTTTCATTTGTGATATATGAAAGTTTGTCGTTTGAAAAAAGTCCTATTCCTGCCGTTTTTACCGTTGATTTTTCGTCTTTTCTTTCAAGAATCGGAAGGTAAATATCCGAGGTTTTGTCGCTGTACAAGTTTAAAAGTTCGTTTTCGTAAACAATAATCGACTGCCCTGTTTTTTGGTTATTATTGATAAGATAAAGAATATTTTCACTCGGCACGGATGTGTCGTTTTCTTTGCTTTCAAGAATAGATTTCGCAGTGCTTTTTGAGGCGCAAACACAAACATCCGCCCTTGCGTCCTCGCTCCTTAAAAAAAAGTCTATATAATTTTTTATATCGTTTAAAATCAAATCTTTTCCGAGAACCGTAAGCTTGTTGTGACCGAAAAAAATACGCTTTGAAGCCGATTTTGAAAGATTACTTATTGAAGAAGAAACTGTTTTTCCGTTTGAAGTAAGGTTCAATGTCATATTGCCCGGCGGCGTTTCACTTGCGTTGCTCATACCGACATTGAGAGTTTGCAAAGTAACGCTTAAATTTTCACTGTCTTTAAAGTCAATGCCGAGTCCCTCGGCTATAAGCAAATCTTTTAAATGGCGTGACGAGCACGAGCAAAGAAGCGCAAGGCAAAGAAGCGCAGAAATTATAATCTTAATAAATTTTGACAAGTTCATCACCGTAATTTTTCTTTTTAAAAATCAGCGTTAAAATAGGAATAACAACGCAAAAAGCCACGAAAAACATCATTGAAATATTTAGCGTAACACTTTCATATTCGCTGAATCTAAGCATAACAATACTGAGTGCAAAAGTGATAAGAGATGTGAAAAAGCAATTTTTTCTGTCTGTATTTTTTGAAAAAGAAACACAAGCACAGTAAATTGAAGTAACCCCCTTAACGAAAACACTCATTATCCAAAACGAAATGTGCAAAACATCAAGCCTTTCAAAATTTCCGAACTTTGATATTTGAAAAAACGAATAAAACGGAAAACTACGAAGCGTCATACTGCTGCCCATAACACCTAAAGCAACATACAAAAGCAGAAATACAGCCAAAAAGGACAGGCAAAGAGAGCGAATAAAGCTCCTTTCAACTTTACCGTTAACTTTAGGAAAAATACAAAGAAACACTGCAAGTTCACTTGTGTTTGAAGCAAAAGTGAACACATTTTGGAAAAAGGTCTTACCCTCCTGCATTTTGACAGGACAAAGATTAATTTCTTCAAATGTGTTTACATTACAGATAAGAACCGAGAATATTCCTATAATCAAAAGAGCAAAGCAAAACGCCGAGAATCGGCTGAGAGCCTCTATTCCCAAAGAAGCGCCGTAAAAAGCACAAAGGCAGATAATCAGTGCAAATACCCAACCTCCGGTTTCAGGATTAAGCGTTGTTGAAGCAAAATAAGAAAAACGGCTGACGCTCAGCGCAGTAATAAAAATGAAATAAGCATAATAAAATTTGCCGACAATTTTTGAATCAACAGGGTTCTTGCCTAACCTATAGCATAAAATAACGGGCACGCAAAGCAGAACCGTTAAAAGGAGCGCAATAATATATGACAAAAGCATCGGCGAAGTAATTTCACTTTTGCTGACGGAATGAACGCTGGTAAGACTGACGGCTACTCTGCAAATAAAAAGGATATAAAAAAGACCGAGCGATGAAATTTTATTTCTCTTTGCCGATTTTGACATCTACAAAAGCACCTCGCAAATTATTAATTCTCACTTTTCTTTTTGAAAGTTTGAGCCAAGAACGACGGTAAAACAAATCGTCAAGCGAATTTTTATCAAGCGGTGAAATAGGAGAAGAATAAGGCACACCGTAAGGGTTGACGGCACAAATGTTGACGCAAAGCACGGCACCGCCCAAAATTATGCCGTACATACCGGTAAGACCGCCGATTAAAATAAAAACGAAACGCAAAACCGAAACGCTTTCGTAAAGAGAAGAAACAACATAAGATGAAATTGCCGTAAGCGCTATAACAACAAGCATAGGCGCACCGATAAGCCCCGCCGAAACAGTAGTTTCTCCAATAACAATACCGCCGATTATTGACACTGCGTGACCCACCGCTTTCGGAAGTCGCAAGCCGGCTTCCCTCATAATTTCATACAAAACAAGAAGCATCAAAGCTTCAGTCATAAGAGAATAAGGGGTGGTTATTTCTTCTTTTGCTATGGTAAAAAGCATTGATGTGGGTATAAGTTCCTGATGAAAAGTGCCTATCGCAACATAAACTCCGGGTAAAAATATTGACAAAACGAAAGAAAAATAGCGAAGTATTCTTATAAAAGCGGAGTAAAACGGCGGAGTATCATAATCATCTGGAGTTTGAAAATTATCGCTGAAAAGCGACGGAACATAAAGAGCAACAGGTGAACCCTCAACAAGTATAGCCACCCTGCCCTCAAGAAGTTTTGAAACAACGATATCGGGGCGCTCGGTTGAAAACACATCGGAAAACATAGAATTAATGTTAGTATCTATAAAAGGGACAAGCGTTCCGAAATCGGTTAAAGTGTTAAGATTTGACGATTGAAGTTTTTCACTGATACTTGACACAAGTTCTTTATCTGCTCGATTATCAATATAAGCTATAACGCAGGGAAGCGGTGCAGAAGCGGCAAGCTTGATTTGTTTTAGTTTAAGGTGCGGAGTTTTAAGCCTTTTTCTAAGCAATGCTTTATTTGTGTTGAGTACTTCAACAAACGCTTCTTTCGGTGCTTTGGTTGACTGCTCGTTCGTCGGCTCGTCAACGCTTCTTGACGGGAGCGACTGAATACCGAATGCGAGCGCCTTTGTTTCCCCGTCAACAACCGCAACCGCAAAACCGGACATAACATAATAGTAGCAATCGGCATAAGTTTGCGCTTCGTTAAGTTCTACTGAATTTGTGACAGACTTTTTTATCGTTTCAATATCGATACTTTTGCTGTGAAGAATCGGCGACACAACCATTTGCGAAAGCTGGAGAGAATCGATAAGACCGTCGCAGGCACAAATAAAAAATGACTTACCCGCGCTTTCAGCTTTTCTTATTAAAAAATCGGAGCAGTCCACAAAATCTGTTTTAAATTTATTGTAATTTTCATCAATGCTTTTACTCAGTTTCACGCTAATACATCCTTTTAAATATCATCTGTATTATTATGGCATTTCGGTGGCAAAATATTATGGGTGAATAATATGAGTTTAGTTATTATAAGAGCATTCATTATCTATATATTCGTAATAATTGCAGTAAGAATAATGGGAAAAAGGCAGGTAGGCGAGCTAAAACCGCACGAGCTTGTTATTACATTTTTAATAAGTTCTACGGCTACAATTCCGCTTCAGGACAACAATATGCCGCTTTTAAACTGCATTATGCCGATTCTTCTTTTTGTGAGTTTAGAGATTATTGTTGCGGTACTCAGTGTTAAAAGCATCAAGTTTCGTAACCTTATTCAAGGCAGACCGACAGTAATTATTGACAAAGGAAAAATTGATGAAAAAAAGCTCAGGCAACTTCGTTTTACGGTAGACGACCTTTGCGATGCACTCAGGCAACAAGGCTTTTGGGACATCAGCGAAGTGCAAAATGCAGTTATTGAAACGAACGGCAGTATCAGTGCGGAAAACTGGGAAAAATACAAACCGCTGACGGCTGACAATGTAAAAATAAGCGTAAACGACAAGGGTTTGCACACGGCTGTGGTAATTGACGGAAAGCCTGTTGAAGAATATTTTAAAGATAAGAAAATAAAACTGAGTGAAATTGAATTGCTTTTAAACATCAATTCAAAAAACGCCGACAAATTACTGCTGATGACGGTTGACGACAACGGCGAAATATACACGGTAAGAAAGGAAAGCTCAAAATGAAAAAAATTTATATTGCAATTTTTTTCCTTTGCATTTGCGCAGGCGTTTGCATTTTTGAACAAACTGCTATTAATAATGTATACAGTAATACCAATGATATTATTGACTGCGCACTGAACTACAGCAAAAGAAAAGATTTTGCAAATTCAAAAAAAGAATGTATCAAGCTTAACGAATATTGGAACAAAAAATATATTTTTCTTTCTGCTATGATAGACCATGCCCAGCTTGACAGTGCAAACGCTTCCATCATTTCAACAAAAGAAATAGAAAAGGATAATTTTGACGAACTGAGCGAAAAGCTGATTGAAGCAAAAAGTGAAATTGAAATTATAAAAGAAAATCAGTCAATAACAGCCGGAAATATATTTTAAGTGCCCCTCCTCTGCCCCATCTTAAAGTCTGTAAATTTCGGAACACTTTTGCATTTTCTTCATAGGATAGTTTAGAAAATGTGAAAGGGGGTTTACAAATGGGTTGCGGATGCAATAACTTCGGTTGTGGCGGTTCATCTTGGATCATCATTCTCATCATCATCTTACTCCTCTGCGGCGGTTGCGGCGGCTGTGGTTGCGGCGGTAACGACTGCGGTTGCGGTTGCTGATAATTCGGCTTAAAACAAGGCTTTAGGACTTCGCATCTAAAGTCAGCGTGTAGAAAAAGTCAAATAATAAATTTCTACACGCTGGAGAATGTTGAGA
>UQEY01000049.1 GCA_900540235.1 uncultured Eubacteriales bacterium | reverse complement strand
TAAATCTGTATACTATCATCTTGCACATGTGTTTACTATCATACTACACTATACATATCATCCGCCCGCATACACATTAGTTTATATTTTTAATGATTTCTTTCATAAATGCAGAGAATTCTTTTTCAACTTTTTTGCCTGTTTCCATAACTTCAATGTGCGTCAGCGGTTTGTCTAAAATTCCTGCCGCCATATTTGTCATACACGAAATGCCCAAAACTTTAAGTCCGCCGTGGTTTGCCGCAACAACTTCAGGTACGGTTGACATACCGACCGCATCTGCACCGGCTGTGCGTAAAAATCTGATTTCGGCAGGGGTTTCAAACATCGGACCTTTGCAGTAGCAGTAAACGCCCTTGTGAACATCAAGCTTGCATTTAGCTGCCGCATTTTCTGCAATTTTAATAAGCTTTTTGTTGTATGCTTCGCTCATTGACGGAAAACGAGTGCCGAACCTTTCGTCATTTTTGCCGAAAAGCGCACTTTCGCAAAACAGACCGATATGGTCCTCGATAATCATTAAATCTCCGGGCTTGTAGCTGAGGTTAACCGCACCCGAAGCGTTTGTGACAATATAATTTTTGACGCCCAAAAGCTGAAAAACTCTCACCGGAAAAGTGACTTCTTCAGCCGTATATCCCTCGTAAAGATGAAATCTGCCTTGCATTGCAACGATAGATTTACCCTCGATTTTGCCGAAAATCAGCTTGCCCTCGTGACCGGGAACGGTTGATAACGGAAAATTAGGAATGTCCTTGTAATCAATCACAACCTCTTTTTCTGTTTCATTAGCAAACATACCAAGCCCGCTTCCGAGTACAATGGCTGTAGTTGGAATGTTTTTTACCTTGCTTTTTATAAATTCACTTGTTTCTTTCGCTTTGCCATAAAGAGTCATTTGCACCTACTCCTTTAATTTATACCTTAATAATAACCCAAAATCACGCAAAAATCAAATATAGACAATTTTTACTTTAAAAAGCTAAAAAAATCTGTAAATACAACTAATTGACAGCAACAATTTGAGTGATATACTAATAAATTGTAATTTATATCATTTTGGAGAAAATCGTGAAATATATCAAGCAATTTTTAATCATTCTTTTAATATCATTTATCGGTGAAGGGTTAAATTTTCTTATTCCTGCGCCTATTCCTGCCAGCATTTACGGTATGGTAATTCTTTTCGTATGCCTTTGTACAAAAATCATCAAACTTGATGATGTTAAGGACACGGGTTTGTTTCTTATAGAAATTATGCCGCTTATGTTTATTCCTGCAGGTGTCGGACTTATGAAAAGCTGGGGCGTGCTCAAGCCGCTCCTTATTCCTGTACTTGTTATCACTGTTGTGTCGCTCGTTGCGGTTATGGGCATCAGCGGCAGAGTGAGCCAAAGTATTATCAAAGGAAAAAAGTCTAAAGCAAAAGAGGAAAGCGAGGTAATTTCAAATGAGTGAGTTTTTTGAAAATTCGGCATTTTTGGGCGTTGCCGTCAGCCTTTTGTCTTACGCTTTGGGTTCGTTTTTAAAGAAAAAGTTTAAAACGGGCATTTTCAACCCACTTTTGATTTCGATTATCATTACAATCATTTTTCTTTTAACTTGCCATATTGATTACGACACATATAACGAGGGCGCAAAGTACCTCAGTTGGCTTTTAACTCCTGCTACCGTTTGCCTTGCAATTCCTCTTTATCAGCAAATTGAACTGCTCAAGAAAAATCATAAAGCCGTTTTAATCGGTATTTTTTCAGGCGTGCTTACAAGCCTTACAACAATTATGATTTTGGCGCTTATTTTCAAACTTGACCATAAAGAGTATGTAACTATGCTTCCTAAGTCAATCACAACCGCTATCGGTATGGGTGTCAGCGAGGAACTCGGCGGATATGTAACTATAACCGTTGCGGTAATTGTGCTTACGGGCGTGCTCGGTAATATCATTGCTCAGGGTGTTTGCAAGCTGTTTAAAATTGAGCATCCTATCGCAAAGGGTATCGCAATCGGTACTGCTTCCCACGCAATAGGCACTGCAAAAGCGATGGAAATGGGCGAGGTTGAGGGCGCAATGAGCAGCCTTTCAATCGCCGTTTCGGGTATCCTTACCGTTGTCGGTTCAATCGGCTATGCGCAGATAATTTAATAAGATAAAAATTAACGGACGAACATCACAAATTGATGCTCGTCCGTTTTTGTGTTAAGTTAAATTATTGTTTGCAATCGGTTGACGGCTTTCAGCCACATTATAGTTTTTCTCTCCCTCAGTCAACAAAGTTGACAGCTCCCTCGTCAGAGGGAGCCAAGTTCTTGCTTCCCTCTGACGAGGGAAGTGGCGGCTTCGCCGTCGATAGGAGAGAAACCGATGTGAAGATAAATTATAATTTAATCGAGTGCATCGCTTACTGCATCGCCGGCTTTATCTACTGCACCGCCTACACCGTCGGCAATGTCGTCTGCGCCCTTTCCTATATCGTCGCCGACTTTGTCGGCTTTGCTTTCGGCATTACTTATAGCGCTGCTTGCGTCACTTTCTGCAGTATTTGTTGTGGTTTGAGAATTGTCCGTTGCGCTTTCGCTCGTGCTCGGTAAGGTGGTTGTTGTTATTTCGTCGTTGTTTTTTGAGCAACCCATAAATACCGTTGCGATTATCGCTATTGCTATTGCTATAATTAAAATTTTGCTGTTCATAGTTAATACTTCCTTTCAAAGCTATTATTAATCAAATTATTATTTTTATACATTTATTTTGTGAGCGTTCCGCCGTCGGAGTAAAGAAGAAGCATAATATCTTCCTCGCTGCCGTCGTCGGAATTGATATAAATGAGAACTTCCTCTTTCGTTTCATTGCTTTTACATCTGAATTCATAGCAGTTTGATTCTTTGCCGTTTTCTTTCGGAATTACGCACTTTTTGCAGTCAAGCACTTTTAAATTCTCACTTAATTTTTTTTGCGCTTCGTCTTTAGTCAGTTTGCAGTCAAATGCTTTGCGATTTTCAGTGTGATTTTTTAAATATCCCTGTGCTTCAAGTGAAACTATTTTGCCGTTGTCCATTGATACGCCCACTTTGATAAGGTCACTGTAATAGGTTGTGTTGCCGATTTTGTAAGCAAAATTAACCGTGCAAATGTTGTTGTTTATTGCGTAATATGTGTTTGTCATATTTTTGTAGCCGATGTTGTTTAAAAAGCTTTGCGCAAGGTTTACCGCATTGCTCTCGTCAATGGAACTTGATGTTATTTTGCCGCCGTAAAGCACATATGCAGGGTAGCCGCCGTACTTTGTAATTGCAACCGTTTTTTGCGAAAAAGTGAAAGTATAACAAGCTATGTCGCCGTTGTCTTCGCCTGAATATGAAAGTTCGCTTATATTGCAGTTTATTACTTTTGCCGCAATTTCCCGTGCCTGCTCACGGCTGACTTTTTCAGCGCTTTCAAGAAGATTAGATTTTCGATTTAATACTGCGTCTGCAAACGGACCGTCATAAAGTAAGGTAGGGTAGTCTTTAAAAATTTTTGCTGTGCCGGAAAAACCGTTTGAAAGCGAAGAAATGTTAACGCTTTTTGCTTTTAAATCATTTGCGTCAATTTCTGCGCCGCTGTTGGCTATTGCCGCCATATCGCCGACACTTTCGTTAAGCTCGATTGCGTAGTTTAAAAGCTTGTTCAGATTTTGGTGTTCTTCTTCGCTGACAGATTCTTTGTTTGCGATTTTGTTTGCAATGTATGTTGCGTAGTCGCTCGCCTGCGTGATAAATTTATAGGTTGAACTGAGGTTCATTTGTTTTGTCGGTAAGCGTGAAAGCGAATCTTTTGCCGACGCACACTCGCTGTATAAGTCTTTGCTTATTTGCATAAGCATTTTGTTTGAATTTGAATAGACAGATTTTGTTAAGTTTGTTTGAATTGAATCGAGATTTTCGCTCAGTTCATTCAAGCTTTGCTGATAGCTAAGTTCTAATTGTGCTTTGTAATTGTCGGCACGATTCATATTGATTATTGCCCAGCTTGCAAGTACCAAGGCAAAAGCAACCGTATACGAAAACAGCCTGATGTAACTTCGTTTAGTCATAGTAATAACCTCCGTTTTATATTTTTGCCTGAATTTTCAAAAACATTCAAAAAATTGTTTTATTATAGTAGGCTTTATGCTATAATGTGGTTAATTGTAATTAATATGGAGTAGTAGAATTATGGCAAAGGTCGAAGGAAAAAAGAGAATTGTTGTTAAGGTCGGCACATCGACTTTAACTCATAAAACAGGCAAAACAAATATTGCAAGACTTGCAAAACTTGCTTCCGTGCTTTCAGACTTAAAAAATGAAGGTCACGAAGTGGTGCTCGTTTCAAGCGGCGCTATTGCGGTAGGTTGGTCAAAACTCGGACTTAGCGAAAAACCCAAAACCGTTCAGGGTTTGCAGGCTTCTGCCGCTGTGGGTCAGTGTGAGCTTATGTTTCTTTATGACAAGCTTTTTTCAGAATATACCGTTACTGTAAGTCAGCTTCTTTTCTCTGCCGAAACTTTAAGAAATCCGGAGGAAAAGGAGCACCTTGTTGACACTTTTAATCAGCTTCTTGACTATGGTGCTTTGCCTATAATTAATGAGAACGACTCGGTTTATATTGAGGAACTTTTAAACGGTGATAACGATTGCCTCAGTGCTCTCGTCGCAACTCTTATTGATGCCGATTTGCTCATTATGCTTACCGACACTCACGGTCTTTACGACTGTAACCCGAGTGAAAATGAAAATGCTAAGCTTATCAGCGTTGTTGAAGAAATTAACGATGATGTTTATTCTATAGCCGGCGGTGCGAGTGAAAAAGGTACGGGCGGTTTCCAAACAAAAATCAAAGCTGCCGATATTGCTACAAGTTGCGGCATACCGGTAGTTATTATGAACGGCGAAAAGCCGACCGATTTATACAAAGTGCTTTCGGGCGAAAGCATAGGTACATATTTTAAAGCGAAGGGTGATAACAATGCTTGAACAGTTAGGAATTAATGCAAAAAAGGCTTCTTTGTCGCTTGCATGTGCGACGAGTGAAAAGAAAAATGAAGCACTCAAAGCTATTGCAAATGCACTTGTTAAAAATTCTGCAAAGATTATTGAAGCTAATAAAATTGATTATAACGCTCAAATAGGTGTTCTCGATTCGGGTATGCTTGACAGGCTTGAACTTAATGAGGACAGAATTCGTGGTATGGCTGACGGCTGTTTGCAGGTGATGGCGCTTGACGACCCTTGCGGCAGAGTGCTTGAAACTGTTGAAAGACCTAATGGACTTGTAATTAAAAAAGTAAGCTGTCCTATGGGCGTTATCGGCATTATTTATGAAGCACGGCCCAATGTTACCTGTGACGCCGGTGCACTTTGTTTAAAGAGCGGCAACGCAGTCATTCTTCGTGGCGGCAAAGAGGCTGTTCATTCCAATATTGCTATCGGTGAAGTTATGAGGGAAGCAGTTAAAAGCGTCGGTCTTGACGAAAATGTTATTCAAGTTGTTACTGACACAAGCCGTGAATCTTCAACCGAACTTATGAGGATGAAAGGCACGCTCGACTGTCTTATTCCGAGGGGAAGCAAAAGGCTTATTCAGGCTGTTGTTGAAAACGCTACCGTGCCTGTTATTGAAACGGGTTCCGGCAACTGCCATATTTTTGTTGACGAAAGTGCAGATATCAATATGGCGGCAAATATTATTTTTAATGCGAAAACTCAGCGTATCGGCGTTTGCAATGCGTGTGAAAGTTTGGTTATCCATGAAAATATTATTGATAGGGCTTTGCCGGTTATAAAAGCAAGGCTTGATGAAAAAAATGTTACCATTCGTGGCGATGAAAGGGCAAAAAAAGCTTGCCCTGATATTCAAACGGCGAGTGAGGAAGATTTCGGCACGGAATACCTTGACTATATTATAAGCGTTAAAACGGTTAAAAGTGTTGACGAAGCTATTGAGCATATCAATAAGTATTCCACCGGTCATTCAGAAGCTATAATTACCCAAAACAAGGAAAATGCGGATAAATTTATGGCACTGATAGATTCTTCGTCTGTTTATCATAATGCTTCAACAAGATTTACAGACGGCGGAGAATTCGGCTTGGGCGCTGAAATAGGTATTTCTACCCAAAAGCTTCACGCAAGAGGACCTATGGGTCTTAGAGAACTTACTACTACAAAGTATTTAATTTACGGAAACGGACAGGTTAGGTAATGACTGAAGAAGAAAGACAAAAAATGCGTAAAAAGCGTCAAAGGGCGAGAAAACGCAAAAAAGTCAGAAAAAAATTTTTATTGACAATAGTGCTGATAATAATATTATTAGCCGTTTTTGTTACTACAATTAAAATAGTTAACCCTACTTTTGATTTGTCGGCTTATTTTCCCGAGGGCAAGGCGCAGCAGGCAGTTAAACTTGTTGACGAAAAGGTGTTTAAAAATACTACCACCACAACAACAACTCAGCCTACTACAGAAAAGGTTACTACTACAAAGCCCCTTGCAACAAAAAAGGCAGATTACGATTATGACGATTTCAGCGTTTTTGCCTTTGACACTTCGCTTCAGGGCAATCAAATCGGCAATCTTCTCGGCAAAACTCAGGGTGCGGTAACTTACAGTTCTTCCTATATTTACTACAGTGTGCCGAATGAGGGGATTTTCCGCTTTGAACCGAATGAGGAAAAAAATTCAAAAGTTCAAAAGGGCGAATATAATTTTAAATATCTTAATGTTTTGGGCGATTATCTTTACGCAGTTGATATGAATTCAAATGTGCTTAAAAAAATGCCTGTTTCCGGCGGTGACAGCGTAAATATGGCTGAAAATATCGCTTTTGCTTACCTTTATAATGATAAAATTTTTTATGTCGGTACGGATAATAAGGTTGGCTATGTCAGTACTTCCGATTTTTCCAATACCGTTCTTTATACTGCCGGCGGCGACAAAACGGTTTCGTTTGCAGGCATTTCACTTTCAAGGGTGTTTTTCGTTACTCACGACAATGTTGCAAATTATGACGAATACATAACCGTCAGCCAAAATGATTCAAACGATGTTTTAAACTTTAGGGATGATACCAAAGATAACGATATAATCAACCTTTCGTTTGAATGTGGCTTTATGTATTATTATAAGAAAAATGACGATTCATCCTATTCTCTTATTAGGCAAAAATTTGGGTCAACAAATGAGGTTACATTAGTTGAAAATGCAACGGTAACAGATTATCCGAGTGTTTATGCCAACAGGCTTTATTACGCTGAACTTGACGGCTCAACCTACAGGGCAAAAGAACTTAATATGAACTCAATGGACACGAAAACTATGCTTTCGCTTTCCGACTGCGACCTTACGGGTACGCTCGGCGTCGGTTACGGATATCAATATGTATTTTTAATCGGAACAAAGGTTGACGGCGGTGACTTTGTTTGCAAATCAAGCTGCATTTATACCTCGTCGTCAAGTGATAATACGCTCACTTTCAGCGACGGTAAGATGAGTTATTAATATAGAAAAAAGCTTTCAACAAAGGGAAGGTTTTAAATTGTTTTATTAACTCTAATTTAACTTAACACACAAGGAATTATATTTATGGACAAGTACAAAAAATTAGCTTCCAACACAATAATATTTGCGATTGGTACTTTTTCGTCAAAAATACTGTCGTTTTTATTAATGCCGTTTGTAACCAGAATGATGGGCACGGGCGACTACGGTGCCGCCGACCTCGTTCAGCAAACGGTAAATGTGCTCATACCTATTGTTACCTTGCAGGTTAACAGTGCGGCGCTTCGTTTTGCGCTTGACAAAGCGGTTAACAAGGCGAATGTTTTTAAAGTCGGGGTAAGGACAACCCTTGCCGGTTTTGCGGTATTTTTGCTTTTCACCTATCCTTTAAGCTTGCTCACGATTAACGATTTCCACCTCGGCGATTATATAATTTTGATTGTTGCTTTCGTTCTTGTTTCAAGTTTTAGGCAACTTTGTCAGCAGTTTGTAAGGGGATGCGGTCATGTTAAGCTTTATGCGATTGACGGTATACTTGCAACGGCAACAACCTTGGCGTTTACAATTTTATTCCTCGGTCCTTTCAAATGGGGTGTAACGGGTTATATTGTTGCTATTATTGCATCCGATGCTTGCTCGGTAATTTTCTATTTTGTCACTGCCAAGCTTTACCGCTATATTGGTTTTAATAAGCTTGAAGATAAAGGAATTGCGCACCAAATGCTTAAATATTGCGTGCCGCTTATTCCTACCGTTGTTTTGTGGTGGATAATCAATGTGTCGGACAGATATATGGTAACTTATTTTATTTCTTCTTCGGCAAACGGTCTTTATACCGCCGCTTCAAAAATCCCTAATTTTGTTATTCTTTTCTCGCAGATATTTATCGACGCTTGGCAACTTAGTGCGGTTGACGAATATGATCAGGAGGGTGGAGCGCAGTTCTTTACCAAGGTGTTTAGAGTTTATTCGGGCGGTATTTTTGCCGTAGCTTCGGTGCTCATTCTCCTTTGTCAGATTATAACAAAAATACTTGTTGCCGACGATTATTACGATTCGTGGCAGTATGTTCCTATCCTTATTATTGCAACGACTTATTCGTGCATCGTAAATTTTCTCGCTTCCGTTTATATGGCGAAAAAGAAGAGTGTTATGTCGCTCGTTACTGCTATGAGCGGTGCGGTTACAAACTTTGTGCTTAACCTCGTGTTTATCCCAAGGATCGGCGCTAACGGTGCGGCTCTTGCCACTGTTTGCGCTTTCCTCGTTGTGTTTGTCACAAGGGGACTTGATACGAGAAGATATATTAAAATCGATTTCAAACTTCCGATTTTGCTCGGTGAAACAGCAGTTTTAGTTACTCAGTCGCTTCTTCTTCTCAAGTTTAAATCGGGTGTTATGATTTATGTTATTGAAGCCGTTCTTGTTGCTGCTATGCTTCTTCTCAACTTGAAACCTATTAAGGAACTTGCAATGCTTTTGTTAAATAAATTCTTAAAAAAGAAAAAATCGTAATTTAAAATATTAACAATTAGCGCTTACAGTTGCAAAATTGCAAATTTTAGTATATAATGTACAAAGAACATAGAAAAATAAACTAAATATATAACAAATTTTGGAGGATATGTATGGAAAAGATGACTGTTTCACAGGCTAAGAAAGCTATAAGCGACAAGCTTAGCCATTTCTTCGGTGTTGATACAAAAACAGCAACCGATGAACAGTATTATAAAGCCGTAGCTATGATTATCCGTGACAGACTTTCACAGATGAACAGCGAATTTAGAAACGAAGCAAAAGGACAGGACAGCAAGGAAGTTTACTATCTTTGTATGGAATTCCTTATGGGTCGCTCACTTAAAAATAATCTTTATAATCTTGATTTGACCGATACTTTCAAAAAAGCGCTCGAATCTTTTGATGTAAACCTTGATAAGCTTTATGAAAAAGAGCCTGACGCAGGTCTTGGCAACGGCGGTCTTGGCAGGCTTGCGGCTTGCTACCTTGACGGTCTTGCAACAAACGGCTTCCAGTCAATGGGTTATTCAATCAGATATGAAGCAGGTATCTTTAAGCAAAAGCTTGTTGACGGCTGGCAAACGGAACTTCCTGATTTCTGGCTTCCGGGCGGCGAGGTTTGGCTTGTCCCTCGTGAAGAAAGAGCAGTTGAAGTTAAGTTTGAAGGTCGGGTTGACGAAAGCTGGGACGGCGATTTCCACCATGTTGACTATAAGGACTGCAACACTGTAACGGCAGTTCCGTACGATATGTATGTTTCAGGTAAGGGCAAGGGCGTTTCAAGGCTTCGTCTTTGGGCGTCAAGAAAGCCTGAACTTGATATGGGTCTTTTCAATTCGGGTTCATATATTAAGGCTATGGAGCAGTCGGCTATGGCAGAAGCTATTTCAAAGGTACTTTATCCTGCCGACAATACTCCGGAGGGCAAGTCGCTTCGTCTTCGTCAGCAGTATTTCCTTGTTTCTGCTTCAATTCAGGATATTATTCAGCGCCATTTAACAAAGTACGGCACACTTGACAATTTACCTGACAAGGTTGCAATTCATATCAATGACACTCATCCTACTATGGCTATTCCTGAGCTTATGAGAATTATGCTTGATGAATGCGGTTATGACTGGGATACTGCGTGGAGCCTTGTAACAAGAACTGTTGCTTATACCAACCATACAGTTATGAAAGAAGCGCTCGAATGTTGGAGCGAAGACCTCTACAAGCGTCTTTTACCTCGTATTTATGCTATCACTAAAGAGATTGATAACCGTTTCAGAGCATATGTTTGGGGTGCAACAGGTGATGCGGATAAGGTTGAGCGTATGGCTATCGTTTCGGGCGGTGTAGTAAGAATGGCTAACCTTTGCGTTGCCGGTTCTCACTGCGTTAACGGTGTATCAGCGCTTCACTCTGAAATTCTTAAAGACACAGTATTTAACGATTTTTATACAATCACTCCTGAAAAGTTTACAAATGTAACTAACGGTATTGCGTTTAGAAGATGGATATGCCAGGCTAACCCTGAGCTGACTTCGTTTATTACCGAGCTTATCGGTGACGGCTTTATCACAAAGAGTGATGAACTTCTCAAACTTCGTGACTACAAGGATGATAAGCAGGTACTTGACAGACTTACTGCTATCAAGCTTGCAAATAAGGAAAAGTTTGCCGCTATTGTTAAAAAGAGAAACGGTATTGAACTTGACCCTAACTCGATTTTTGATGTTCAGGTTAAAAGACTTCACGAATATAAGCGCCAGCAACTTAATGTTCTCAACATTATTGCAGAGTATCAAATGCTCAAGGCTAACCCTAATATGGACTTCCAGCCAAGAACATATATCTTCGCATCAAAAGCGGCTCCGGGCTACTTTATGGCAAAGAAGATTATTGAACTTATCGACGCTCTTTCAAAAGTTGTTAACAACGACCCTGATATCAAGGGCAGAATTAAAGTAGTATTTATGGAAGACTACAATGTTTCACTTGCCGAATCGCTTATGCCTGCCGCTGATATTTCAGAGCAGATTTCTCTTGCAGGTACAGAGGCTTCGGGTACAGGTAATATGAAGCTTATGTTAAACGGCGCAATTACCCTCGGTACTCTTGACGGTGCAAATGTTGAAATTCATGACGCTGTAGGCGACGATAACATCTTCCTGTTCGGCTTGAAAACTCCTGAGGTTATGGAACTTCAAAAGAAGGGTTATAACCCTATGGAATATATGTATAATAACGATGCTCTTAAATCTGCCGTTGAATTTATCAATGCAGGTGTTAACGGCAAGAGTTTCGGCGAAATCTCGTCTGCTCTTATGAATGTTGACCAGTATATGGCATTCGCTGATTTTGCAGATTATCAAAAGGCGCAGCAGGCTTCCGCTCTTGCATATCAGGATAAGGAAAAGTTTGCAAGAATGTCACTTATGAACATCAGCGGCGCAGGAATTTTCAGCGCAGACCGTTCTATTATGGACTATGCAAATAACATTTGGCACACAAAGCCGGTTGAATTTAAGGCTGAGCCAAAGACTGCAAAAAAGAACGCTCCTATGGGCGGCAAAGAAGTAAAAAAAGCCGAACCTAAGAAGGCTGAAAAGAAAGCAGAGCCAAAAAAAGCAGAGCCTAAAAAGGAAACAGCTAAGACGGAAACAAAGACTGAGCCAAAAAAAGAAGTAAAAAAAGAAGCTCATAAAAAAGCTTCAAAAAAGACAACTAAAAAGTCTAAGTAATCGGTAAAAATATAAGGCGACCGCAGTGTATAGTGTAGTATGATAGTAAACACATGTGCAAGATGATAGTATACAG
>UQEY01000048.1 GCA_900540235.1 uncultured Eubacteriales bacterium | reverse complement strand
ACTATCATCTTGCACATGTGTTTACTATCATACTACACTATACACTGTGGTCGCCCGCTTTCAATACGGATAATTAAATGAATATGATTAGGCATAATTACATAATTATCAACAAATACATTTTCATATACCGTATTCATTTTGTCTATTTCATTTTTGATAACAATTCCAACTTTTGAAAGGCGAACGCAGTTCGCCCCTACGGTGATTGAAGACAGGAGAGGCTTTCTGTCATTTACACATATTGTAATGAAATATGCACCGTTTTGGGTATAATCATAATCGGTTAAACGATTTGGTTTTCGTTTTTTGTTCATTATATTCTCTTACCGTTTTTGAAAGAATATGAAATTTCTTTACCGCCATGGGTTTTGATGCCCCTAACCGAGCCTGTCCATTCCTTTGGAAGCGCTTCATTTTTAAGCATTTCGCCTATACCTGCGCAAACGCCGAAGTTACCGTCGATTTGGAAAGGCGGATGCGCATCAAAAAGATTTGGATAAGAGCCGCCGCCCCTATGAAATCTCGAATTTGGACGGATAAAAGTAAGCTGCTGCTTAATAAGACGATAAGCATTTTCACCGTTGCAAAGCCTTGCCCAAAGGCAAACTTTCCAGCCGAGTGACCAACCCGTACCGCCGAAACCACGCTTGAGAAGTGATTTTTCAGCCGCTTTTTTAAGCTCATCACTTTCTTCAAGCCTTGACGGATAGATACAATAAAGGTGGCTCACATGCCTGTGTTCAACTTCCGTTTCACCGAACTCCTCGGCATATTCCGGAATTCTGCCGTCAGAAGCAGGGGCAACCTGTTCAATAGCAGGGGTATTGAAACCGAGTTCACGGCAATTAGTAAAGAACTCAAAAAGAAGTTCCCTATCCATTGACGGCATATAAGTGATACAAGCCGTTGTGCCTGCATCTTTAAATTTATTTTCAGGGCTTATCGACGGGCAAGTAACAAGCTTTCCGTCCTTTTCAACAAGGAAATCTTTATAAAAAGCAAGACCCGACTCAAAAAGAGGAATAATGCGCTTTTTGTAATCTTCGTCCAAAGTATAGCAATAGTGGTCATAAAGCTGATTTAAGAACCAAGCGCCGCTCATAGGCCAGGCAGCGTACTGGGTAGTTTCTTCCTTACCCTCAGGGTCGCCTGCAGGGAAAGTCATACCCCAAATATCTGTATTATGGTGAGCGCAAAAACCACGGCAACCGTAATAATCTTTCGCTGTTTTTTCGCCGTTATACGCAAGCTTTTCAACAAGTTCAACAAGAGGGTCGAAACAATCGGAAAGGTTTGCAATATCGGTGCACCAATAGTTCATTTCTGTATTAATATTAACAGTATAACCCGATGACCACGGCGCACGAAGATGAGTGTTCCATATGCCTTGAAGTGTAGAAGCCCGACTTCCCTTTCTTGACGAAGAAATAGTCAAATATCTGCCGTATTGGAAAAGAAGTGCAACGAGTGAATAATCATCGCCTTTCTTATTCATATTTTTTATACGCTTATCGGTAGGAAGTTCGTCGTATCCGCCCTCAAGAGTAAACTCAACACGGTTGAAAAGGGATGAAAAATCGATTTTATGCTCGCTTAAAAGGGTTTCATAATTCTTTGCATTGTCAAAATAAGAATATGCACGCTCGCTTGCATTCGCCGTCGGCATAGATTTAAAATCAACATAAGAAGTTGCCAAAGAAACAAGAAGCGTAGTTTCCTTTTGATTATTGACAATTATAGAATCACCGCTGAATTTGGCATTGCCCAAAACTTTAATAACGCCGCAAAACTTCATACCCTTGTCGCCGTAAACGATGCTTTCACCTTTGTTATAATAAGGCGGACGACAAATTTCAGGTGCATGACCAGATAAAACAAGACTGTCCTCTTTAGTTTGCACACTATGATTAAGTTGGCAATCAAAATTAACCGTAAATGAAACACCGCTGTCGCACTTAATGTTGACTACCATTAACTGAGCAGGATATGAAACAAAAACAGTTTCGGTTAAACCGCCTGCACTGACAGTTGCAACACCCGTTTGCAAATCAAGAGTACGGCTGTAATCTTTTGAATACTTTTTATCATAATTTATTATAATATCGCCGAAAGGCATATATGCATCGCTCCACTCACCGTGCATATGAGTGTTGATAATTTCTTCAGCCTTTCTGTAATCTTTTTCAAAAATCGCTTTTCTCGCAGAGTCAAGATATTTGTAAGCATCTTTTTTGTTATTATCCTTTGGGTAACCCGACCAAAGCGTATCCTCGTTTAATGCAATCTTCTCCTTTTTAAGATTGCCGAACACAAGTCCGCCGATTCTTCCGTTACCGACAGGTAAAGATTCTTCAAAATATTTTGCCTTATGAGTAAAATATAATCTGTTTTTCATACAGATTATTGTACTTGAAATAAAAACAAATTGCAAGTAGAAATAATAATTGCATTTTTGTGATTTATGATGTATAATATAGCCATAATAAACAATTTTTTCATTTAGCAAAGGTGATATATTATGAAAAAACACATAATTTCAATCGGCAGACAATATGGTTGCGGTGCTCACGAAATTGCAACAAAGCTTTCTGAAAAGCTCGGTATTCCTTATTATGACAAGGAAATTATCAAAAGAGCGGCTAAAGACAGCGGTTTTGACGAGCATATTTTTACTTTTTATGACGAAAGACCGACAAGAAGCTTTCTTTACAATGTTTCAACCGACGGCTTTTCCAACATTGCTTCAAACGGTTTAGCGCTTGAGGACCAGGTATTTCAATATCAGTTTGACACCATAAGGAAAGTTGCCGAGGAAGGAAGTTGCATTATTGTAGGCAGATGCGCCGATTACATACTTAAAGATGATGATGCGCTTCTTACCGTATTTCTTCACGCAAGCGACGATTTTAGGCAAAAAAGAGTTATTGAGAAATATGGTATTGAGCCTAAAAATGTTGTTAAAGAAATTAAAGCTATGGATAAAAAAAGAGCGAGATTTCATAATTTTTACAGTGAGGAAAAGTGGGGCGAAGCAACGACTTATGACCTTTCTATTAATGTTGCAAAACTCGGCATTGACGGAACGGTTGAATTGTTAAGCGAATATATAAAGGCTAAGGGGTAAGGTATATCTTATCTCTCCCTCGTCAGAGGGAGCCAAGTTCTTGCTTCCCTCTGATGAGGGAAGTGTCAGCTACGCTGACGATAGGAGAGAAAATATTAATTTTTAACTTAGATTTAACATAATCTTGACTAACAGCTAAAAATGTTATATTATACTTATAGGGCAAAGGTGTCTTAATAGGCATTTTTGCCCTATTTTAGTATAACTACCAAATATAAGCGGGTGCAAATTATGAAATTTAACAAAGACGGAAAATTCAAAATTATGCAAATAACCGACATTCAGGAAATTTACAATGTGTCACCCGATACATTAAAGCTTCTCGAAGCGGCTGTGGAGCAAGAAAAACCTGACCTTGTTATTTATACCGGTGACCAAATTAAGGGTTACGGAGTCACATACAAGGGTATGGGCAAAGAACTTGTTAACAATGTGTCGAAAACGATTGATAAGCTTATAAAGCCGGTTACAAAAAGAAACATTCCTTTTGCGGTAACTTTCGGCAACCACGACAGGCAGGTAGGTATCAGCAACAAAGACCAATTTGAGCAGATATACAAAAAATATCCGAGTTGCGTCGGCGAGCAAGCTGAGGGTATTGACGGCGGCGGTACCTGTTTCTTACCTATCAAGTCAAGCGACGGCACAAAAGATGTGTTCGGTATCTACCTTTTTGATTCGGGTACTGACGCAAAGAGCGGCGGATACGAGCCGTTTGACACAAAGATTATTGAATGGTACAAAAAGACAAGAGATAAAGAAAAAGATAAAAACGGCGGTTATCTCCCCTCTCTCGTTTTTCAGCACATTCCTATGTTTGAACACTACAATGTGTTAAAACAAGTTAAGAAAAGTGAAAAAGGTGCGATTCCCGCATTCCGTATTCACAAGGGTGAATATTACAAAATAGACGAAACAAAATGCGTGCCTGGTTCTGTTTTGCTTGAGCCTCCTTCAATTCCGGATGTTAACACCGGCGAATTTGAAGCGCTTAAAGAAAAGGGCGATGTACTCGGCGTTTATGTAGGTCACGACCACAAAAACAGCTATGTTGGTAAATATGACGGCATTGACATCGGTTTTACTCAGTCAAGCGGTTTTAATGTTTACGGCAACGGAAAAGAGCGTGGAGTAAGGTGCTTTATCCTTGACGAAAACGACCCAAAGCATTACGAAACATACACAAAAACATATCGTGAACTTTGTGACGGAAAGCTTAACAAACCTGTTTACGACGCACTTGCAAGAGTTATGCCGACCACAATGGATATGGCTAAGCCGATGATTGCAAAAGCTGTAGGCATTTTAGTCGCAATTATCGTGATAATCATTTTACTTGCTAAGTTCTTATAAGGAGAAGACATATGGCTGAAAAGAAGAAAAAAGACAATGCATTTGTTCGCTGGACCGAGAAGCACGCAGAGTTTTGGAAGTTTATAAAATTCAGTTGTGCCGGCGCACTTTCAAACATTCCCGAATTCGCAACGCAAATGATTTTGGTATATTTGGTTTTCAGATGTGCCGACCAACCTCAATCAAGAGAAACGCAAATTGCATATTACTGCTCAACTTTTGTGGGCTACGCAGTTGCGTTTATACTCAACCGTAAAATTACATTTCACGCCGATGCCAACCCGCTTGTTTCAACAATTCTTTATGTGATTATGGTTATATTTACCATTTGGGCAAAAGGATATATCGGACCGTGGCTGTCGGAATTTACAAACAGTTTCTTGCCTGTTGCGATTGCACCGACCGTTGCAACACTTCTCGGTATGGCTGTTCCTACTCTTTGGACTTATCCTTGCAACCGTTTCATTATTCACAGAAAGAAAAAAGCTACAATAGAAAGTGAAAAGGCTGAAAAAGAAAAGAATGCAGAGTAATTTTACATTGACATATAAAATTAATTTTGTATAATAAAATTAATGCAAGGAGGCAGTTTGATGTTTCCTTGCTTTTTTATTAATGAGGTTAAATATGAGCGAAACAATTTTATCAACCGGAATCGACATAGGCACAACCACAACTCACTTAATAATCAGCAAACTGACTATTGATGTTAAAGAGGGATTTGGCTGTGCGCCTAAAGTTGAAATTGAAAATAAAGAAATAATATATATGTCTAAAATTTATTTTACCCCTTTGCAAAACGGAATTATCAGCGCAAAGGGCGTAGAAGAAATTATTGAAAACGAATATAAAAACGCCGGCGTAACACCGGATAAGCTTAAAAGCGGAGCGGTTATAATTACCGGCGAAAGTGCAAGAAAGCGAAATGCAAAAGAGCTTTTGTTTGAAATTTCAAAGTACGCCGGCGATTTTATAGTTGCGGAAGCCGGAGGTCAAACCGAAAGCATTCTTGCAGGCAAAGGAATGGGTGCACAAGCTATATCGCAAGATGAGCTTTGTACCGTTTGCAGCATTGACATCGGCGGCGGGACTACCAACATTGCAATATTTGACAGCGGTGAAGTAACGGCGGCAAGTTGCATTGATATCGGCGGCAGACTGATTAAAGTTAAGGAATATGAAAACAAAATTATAATCAGTGATATCAGCGAAAGCGTTAAACCGCTTCTTAATAAAAATGATATCTCAATCAGCGTCGGTGACGAACTCACAAAGGAATTAAAAGAGAAAATTGTTGACGCATTATTTGACGGAATTATTGATGAACTAGGCAGACTAAAGAAAGCGGACAAGTATATTTTTTCCGGCGGTGTGGCTGAATGTATCGGCAAAGAATACGGCGACTTTGAATTTGACGATTTAGGCGTTTTACTTGCTAAAAAGATTGAAAATTCACCTTTTTACAAAAACGGGAACTGCCGAAAAGCCGAAAATTCAATAAGGGCAACGGTTATAGGAGCCGGCAACTATTCGTTTGAAATATCCGGCAGTACAATATCGCATTTCGGTTGCAAACTGCCGATAAAAAACATACCGTGCATTAAGCTTAAAATAAACTGCAAAGACGACATAAAAAATGCAACGACTGATTTAAGCGATAGAATAAACAAATTTGATTTAGCTAAACCTGTTGCCGTTTCGTTTGACGGCTACTATGACATAACATTTGACGATATGATGAAAATTGCAAAAGGCATAGTCGATAATTCAGACGAGCTTATTAAGAATAATCTGCCGATAATAGTGCTTATTCAAAAGGATATCGGCAAAGCGTTCGGCATCTGTTTAAGGAAATTTTTGCCGCTCTCCTGCCCTATTCTTGCAATCGACTGCGTTAATACGGACGACGGCGATTTTCTTGACATAGGCGAAAGTGTAGGCGGCGGAAAAGCAGTGCCCGTATCGATTAAAAAATTAGTATTTTCAGTTTAAGAGGAATAAAAATGGAACTTAAAACGAGCCTTTACAACAATATATATTCTTTTTCTTCAATCAAGGAAGTACTTGCAAAAGCGAATGAAAAAAAGAGCGGCGACACGCTTGCAGGGGTAGGTGCAAAAAGCGACCTTGAAAGAGTTGCGGCAAAAGTTGTGCTTGCAGATTTAACCGTTAAAGACATTACTGAAAACCCTGCGATTGACTATGACAAGGACAGCGTAACCAGAATTATACTTGACGATTTAGCCAAGGAAATTTACGAACAGGTCAAGGGTATTACCATAGGTGATTTGAGGGAGTACATACTTGACAGCAAACGCACATACGATGAACTTTCTACACTTTCAAAAGGGCTTTCAAGCGAAGTGATTGCGTCGGTTTGCAAACTTATGAGTAATCTTGACTTGATGTATGTTTCGTCAAAACTTGAAGTTACGGCACATTGCAACACGACAATCGGCAAAAGCGGCACATTTTCCTCACGACTTCAGCCTAATCACCCGACCGACAGTGTAAAAGGCGTTACTTCTTCGCTTCTTGAGGGATTGAGTTATGGTGTCGGTGACGCTGTACTCGGTTTAAACCCTGCCGTTGACACACTTGAAAGCACGAGGGACATACTGAACCTTTTTAACGATGTTAAAACAAGGCTTGAAATACCTACTCAGATTTGTGTTTTGTCGCACATTACAACTCAAATGAAAGCACTTGAAAAAGGTGTACCTATGGACCTTTGCTTTCAGTCGATAGCGGGAAGTGAAGTAAGTTTGGCTTCTTTCGGTGTTACGGTTAATATGCTTAAAGAGGCTAACGATATGATGAAAGAAAAATCGACAGCCGAAGGTCCAAACTATATGTATTTTGAAACGGGTCAAGGCTCAGAGCTTTCATCAAACGGTCACGGCGGCGCCGACCAGCAAACTATGGAAGCAAGGTGCTACGGTCTTGCAAGGCACTACAAGCCGTTTCTTGTTAACACAGTGGTAGGTTTTATAGGTCCTGAATATATTTATGACACAAAGGAGTTAATCAGAGCTTCGCTTGAAGACATTTTTTGCGGTCTGTTTCACGGTTTACCTATGGGGTGCGACATCTGCTACACAAACCATATGAAAGCCGACCAAAACGATGTTGACTCTCTCCTCGTTATGCTTGCTTCAAGCGGTTGCAGATATGTTATGGGCGTACCGGAGGGTGACGACATTATGCTTATGTATCAGTCAACAGGTTTCCACGATATTGCTACGGTTCGTGAAATGCTGAATAAACGACCGATTAAAGAATTTGAAAACTGTCTTGAAAAATTCGGCATTATGGAAAACGGAAAGCTTACAGAGCTTGCCGGCGACCCAACAATTTTTATGCAGTGAGGTGAACAATATGGAAAATATTAAAGATATAACAGCTATTCCTATGCATTCACTGCTTTTAACAAAAAGCCAAGACCCTAAAGCGATGGAAAGCCTAAAAAAATTTACCGACGCAAGAATCGGTATCGGCAGAGCCGGCACAAGGTACAAAACTATGCCTTATTTAAGATTTAGAGCAGACCACGCAGCGGCAAACGACGCCGTTATGCTTGAAGTTGAAAAAGAAACGATTGAAAAGCTTGGTCTTTTTGAAATAAGAACAAAGTGCGAAAGCAAATATGATATGCTTACCCGCCCCGATTGGGGAAGAATTATACCTGAAAGCCAAAAACAAATTTTGCTTAAAAAGTGCAAAAAAGATATTGATGTTCAAATCTACTGCGGCGACGGTTTATCCGCTCCGTCAATAGGGGCAAATGTCGGCGACCTTTTCAGCGTTATTAATCTCAGCCTTGAAGAAACGGGAATAAGTATCGGTACTCCGTTTTTTGTAAGATATTGCAGGGTTAACACAGCAAGGGAGATTGCTCCGCTGTTAAAGGCAAAGGTAACATGCGTACTTATCGGCGAGCGACCGGGACTTTCAAACGGCGAAAGTATGTCTGCATACATTGCATATAACGCACGCCCCAATATGAGTGAATCAGACTACACCGTTGTGTCAAACATAAGCAAAAAAGGAATGCACCCGACAGAAGCAGGTGCATACATAGCTGAAATTATTGAAAAAATGCTTGAGCAAAAAACAAGCGGACTTGGTTTAAAATTATAAAAAACATAAAAAACAGGCGGATGATATCCGCCCCTACGAAATTTGTATTGTTTGTAAGGGCGAACATTGTTCGCCCGTTTGTCAATTTGATTGGTATGAAAGCTCCGGCACATATTTGTCACAAACGGCAAAATGGAAGTTGACGCCTGTTTGCTCGGATATTATTGTCAAAACTTCAAAAAAGTCTTCCATATTGGTGTTGTTATTGTTAATAATATCAACAGTTGAATCAACAAAAACATCGGTCAAGTCATAGTCGCTTGCGCAAAGACCGACAAGAAAACCGCAAAGCACATTAGCACCGGAAATAGCAAAATCATTAATATTTATAAGCCTGATATTGCTTGGAAGAACGGTTGAAAGTTTATTTGAATTGTCAACAAAAATTACATTTCCCGTGCTTTCTTTCGCTGTTTGAACACAAGCTTCACTGAGCACTCTTGTTTTGCCTATTCCGTTAATGCCTGTAATATACTCTACCATAATAGATACCCCTTTAAAAATATTTTGCAATTTTATTTGCTACAGTAACAATATCATACAATTAAGAATATGCAAAAAACAAACGATTAATGTTTAGTGAAATAATTATTAACAATAAATAATTATTAACAATAAATAATTATTTATCTTAACGGGTCGTCGGGGACGCAGACCCCTACAAAAGTCTATAAAATTTAGATTTTCGTAGGGATGGGGCTTGCTCCATCCGAACAGGTCTTACGGCAGGAGTAAACCCCCGCCCTACTTAACCTTATTCACAATAATCATTGCAATGCCTAAAATCACAAGAATTACGCCGGTTATACGGTTGAGTGTTTCAGGCTTGGCTTTATTTGCAAAATAAGAAGCTACTTGAGCAAAAACCAGTGTACTGACAATGCAGAAAACAAGCGTCCAAACATCAGGAAAACCGCCGATAGTGAAATGGCTGACGCAACCCGTAAGTGCCGTGAATGACATAACAAAAACGCTTGTGCCTACTGCTGTTTTAAGTTCATATCCGAGAACGGTTGTAAGCACAAGGAGCATCATCATTCCGCCGCCTGCGCCGATAAAACCGCAAATAAAGCCAACCATAGCACCGCTTAATGCCGAACGAATTATTTTTTGCTTTGTTGTGGCGTCAGTAAGCCTCGATTTTGGCTCGGTAACAGGTTTAACAATAAATTTAACACCTAAAAGCAAAGTCATAAGCATTGAAAAGCTACCCATCGTGGTGCTCGGCACCTTGCTTGAAACAAAGCTTCCAACCAAAGTAAAAAGCAGGACAAAAATCATCATAACAATACCGTTTTTAACATCAATATTTTTATTTTTGCCATAGTTATATGCAGAAACTGCACTTGCCAAAACATCACTCGCAAGAGCAACACCTACAGCCATATAAGGGTCAACGCCTAAAAAAGTGATGAGCATAGGACTGATTACCGCAGCAGCACTCATACCTGCAAAACCGGTACCGAGTCCTGCGCCGAGACCTGCAACAAGGCATACTATAAATTTTATAAGCATAATATCATTCCCTTTTGTATATCTTATTTTTCCAAAATATATAAGATACATTATATTCGCAAAAGCACCAAAGTCAACATACACATTTTTGATTTGTGTCTATTAATTTATATATATTTAATAAATAATTAATTTTGTTAAAAATAAGTTAAATAAAAGTTAAAAATAGTATTGAGTTTATTAAAATATGGTGCTATAATGAGTTGAAAAATTTTTACGAAAAGGGGTTTTTTAATGGCTAAAACCAAAGCTGCCAAAGAAAAAGTAACGGCAGCAACCAAAAAGTACATGAAGCCGTCAGAGGTTGCTACTTTCGGTATCGGTCTTTTCGGCGTAGCTCTTTTAACAGGCTGGATGCCGGACTATACCACAACCTTCTTTGCTGACTTCGCATTCAAGGGAAAGGGCTTTGACTCAGCTTCACTTTCTCACATTGTTGAGGTTGTATTCCTCATTGCAGGTTTTGTAGGTGCTATCTGCGAGCTTGTTATCGGCGTTCTTGTTGACAGAACTAAAACAAAGCTCGGTAAAGTTAAGCCTTGGGTCGGCTTCGGTGCAATTCCGCTTGCTATCATTTCAATGCTTGTATTCGTTGCACCTAACACAACATCATTCGGTCTTGCTTCTGTTTGGATGATAGTTATTTATTGTCTTTACACCGCAGTATCGTGTGCTGTTGAATCACCGTCAAACTGTTTCGGTGCGCTTTGCTCACCTAACCCAGCAGAAAGAAGCAGTGCTATTTCAATCGCTTCTTTCCTTCGTTCGGTAGGTCAGTCAGGCGGACAGGTAGTTATTATCGTAGTTGGTGCTCTTATGAAGGCACTTATGGGTCAGCAGCAGTTTAAGAATGCTGAGGGTCAAGGTATCGACCTTATCATTTCAACCGCTATCTGCGCACTCGGTATGATTATCTTTGTTATGATTTTCTTTGCTAATAACAAAGAGCGTGTACCTTACACATCCGAAAATGTTTCACTTTTGGAATCAATCAAGCTCGTATTCACAAACAAGAACCTTCTTATGGTTTCTCTTACTAAGGTATTCGGCTTCGGTCGTGGTGTTTACGGTACTGTTTCACTTTACATTGCTATTTACCTTCTCGGTTCAAAGGGCTTAAAGCTTGCTCTTATGCTTCCTATGGGTATCGGTACTGCAGTAGGTACGCTTCTTGTTAACTTAGTTCTTAAAAAGTTCTCAACAAAGAAGACATTTATTATCTTCTGCTGCTACGGTGCTTCCGCAATGGCAATTCTTTACTTAGTATCAAAGGGTATCGGCTTCAACTCAACTCTTATCGTTCCGTTCCTTATCCTCAACTTCTTCTGCGGTATCCAGCACGGTAACACAAATGTTACACCTAACATTATGATTGCAGACTGCGTTGACGAAATGGAATACAAGACAGGCAAAAGGCAGGAAGGTCTTGCTTATGCAGGTTACGGTCTTTTCTCAAAGATTGCTTCTGCATTTACAAAGTTCCTCGGTCCGTGGCTTGTTTACACTTGGAGCCAGTACAAGATTTCAACCGACCCTAATGTTGCTTATGCATCACAGGATGACACTGTACTTTCTCGTTTCTTAATGATTTACACAATCATCCCTGCTATCTTTGTTATTCTTCAATTTATCCCTATCCTCTTCTATGATATGACAGGCGAAAAGAAAGCAAGAATTACTCAAGCACTCGCTGAAAAGAGAGAAGCTCAGAGCAAAGAAGAAGCAGAAGCTGAAGAAGTAAGCAGAGAAATTGAAGAATTAAGCGAAGAAGCTTCAGAGTAAGGAGGGATTAGTTATGGCTGAAACAAAAGAAAAGAAAGGCTTTAACGCCGCTCTTTATGCAGTAGTTGCCGGTGTTGTGGTTGCAGTTGTGCTTGTACTTATCACAATTTTTGCATTCACAACAAGATACACAGGCTTCTCTGCCGACAAAGTAGCTCAGGCTTATGTTGACACTATCGTTCAAACAGGTGACGGCTACAACGCTTATAAAAACACACTTGTATCAAAGAATCAGAAGTTCGGCAAGTTTGTAACAAACGCTTATATGCTCCCTTATATCAATGAGGACGCCGAAAAAGCTTCATTCGTAGGTACAGGTACAGACGAAGAAATTAAAAAGACCGACGAAGTTTACGACACTATGTATGACTATTATGTTGAGCTCGTTCAAAAATACGGTCTTGACAATATTGACGCTGTATTTAACGACTATTTCGCTAAGCTTAGTGAAGTAAGAAAAGCAGTTTACGGTGACGAATATATGGATACAGACTTTATGTTTTCCGTATTTGAATCAAATGTAAGCAACTATGGTAAGTCACTCACCGGTGCTGAAGAAGAACTCGGTGCCGACGGCAAAACCGTAGTTCAGAAAGCTTCTACCGGTAAGTATCAGGAAATGTTCGGAAATGATTACAAGTTTACCGCTACAGTTAAAGAGTCTGCGGAACTTAACGATGCAGACAAAGACGCTTACATTGCTCAGTACAAGGAAAGAATTACTCCTGTTGCCGCTTCGGGCGAAGCAAAAGCTGATTCATTCGCTCTTAAAGATGAGGAAAAAAGCACTCCTAAATCAGATATGATTGGTGCATTTGAAAAGCTTGACTGTTCAAACGATATCAAATCTGTTGCTAAATGCACAGTTGATGTTACACTCGCCGACGGTAAGAGCGTTGCAACACAAGAAGTTTTTGTAGTAAAGATTGGCAATACTTGGTATGTTGACAACACAAATATTGACACATCTGCTCTTTACCTTGCAAAGTGAAAAATAATATGATATAAAAACAGACTGTCGATAAAGTGGCTAAACCGTGCCGAGTTTTAAAAATTCAGCAGGACTGTTCGTAGGGCAGGGGCTTGCTCCTGCCGGAAACATTCTAATAAATTACAATTTGAAAAACGGCTTGAACATCGAGTTCAAGCCG
>UQEY01000047.1 GCA_900540235.1 uncultured Eubacteriales bacterium | reverse complement strand
GGTGATGTCCATGTTGTCCATGATTGCGCCAATCAGCCGCCCGTCCAGCATAACCCTGAAATTATGACCTATCGTGCCCGCATACTCGATAAGCTCGAGCCTTCCGTCCTTTGTCTCCATCGCAAACTTATCGCGCACAAACGTGAACTGCTTTTCCAACACTCCGTAAAGCTCACCCTTATAAAAGAAGCTGTATGTGGCAAGCGCGTGCCCGATTTCCTTTGTCATCCTGAAAATCTCGTTCTGCTCCGTGTCAAAAATACGCAGAGTGATGAGCGGTACTGTTCCGTCCACTATGTAAACCGTATTTTGATTTGCATCCTGCACCTCAAAATGCTGTCCCGTAAGCTTGAAATCCTCCGTAAAGGTGTAGACATCCGAAGGGCTTGAAGCCTCATACGGCAACGGCTGTCCCGTCCTCGCATACTGCTCGATGCTCTCCTTTAACCAGTCCTGGAAAAAGAATATGTCCGTGTGGTAGCACAGATGCCCCGCCGTGTCCTCACCTAAATTCTCCTCAGGCGGATAAATCGGCTCTGTCAGTCTTTTCTTTATAAAGCTCTTTAAAAACGAGTAGCCTATATAACCTACTTCACCAGTCCCATTGAGATAAAAATAGATAAACTGTCCCCTCTCATCCGGTCCGAATATCAGCGAATCATAGGGCGAGCTGTAGAAGCGCCCAAGCCATGCGGAGCCCAAAGGTGTCTTCATTTCCTTGAATGCCTCGTAGAATTCCTCGATTTCCCGCTTTCTGTCAAAACCGATCATCTTACATCCGTCCGTTATGGAATTGTAATCTGCCGGGGAGCCCATCATAAAAATGGCAATTCCCGCAATCAGCATCAGCGTTCCAATCACAATCCAGAGTGTGCTCCAATTTCCTGTCGGCCACAGCGCGATTCCTGCTACGGCAATAATCGCTCCTATGATGCGATGCTTCCACGCACGGTGTTTTAATGACTTGGACAGCTTCTTATAAGCCTCATTGTTCTCCTTCGCCTTATCTGCAACAGCTCCAATCTGCTCTGCCGTCCGCTTTAGCGGTGAGCGAAGCCTCCAGAGCCACGCAAGCCATGCAAAAAGTGCCGCAAACAGCACAAATACGAACAGGATTACCGCCGCCTCCTCAAACGGAGTGCCCGACATCACATCCTCAACCGTTCCAAAAATGCCAACCAAAACACAGACTATCGAAAGCCCTATCCACACTTTTTTCAAACCCAATCCCTCCATTCTCTACAGCAGATTAATCTCTCTCCCGCGGTTGACCGCCTGCTGCCTGTTCTGCACCTGAAGCTTGCGGAAAATATTATTGCTGTGAAACTTCACGGTTCCCGTCTTTTTACCCATCTTGTTAGCAATCTCATCATTGCTCATTCCCTGCGCCATCAGCCTTAGCACCGCCTTCTCCGTCGCCGTCAGCTCCTCAAAATACTCTGCCGGAGATTTCAGGTAGTCAGGAAAACGCATTCCAACCTCGTTCGCAAGCTCCATGATCAGGTTGGTGAAATCATCCTCCCACTTTTCCTGCTGATATATGGAAAGCATCTGCACCATGCAGTTTCCCTCATCCGCAAGCAGACGCACATAGTTATATTTTTCTGCCCTATCCCCCAAATATACTCACGGCAATCCCACAGCGCGGGCATGGAAAACGGATGTATCGTGAACTCCTCAAGTGCCGTTTCCGGCAAATGCCCCTCTTTTTCTGCCGTTTTTATGATACGCAGCATCTCTTTTCTGGAGCGCGGATAAATTTCCTTCTCTTTTTTTGTCATATCATCATTCCCAGCATAGTTTTTTGTAAATTTATTATAACTGTCGTTTTGTCCTTTGTATAGCAAACTTAAGTTAAGAAAAACCAAACCTTTTACCAAACTTTTCTCAGAAAAAAGCGGTAATGAAGATAACTTCATTACCGCTTCGTTCAGCTTATGCTTTACAAATCGATTGCAACAAATCTATATACTTATCGGTCTCTGTTCCGACCTTATAAGCATCTCTTTTGTACTTTAATTATGTGTCTTAGCACGAAAATAATCAAAGATTTTTTCGCCCCAACGCTTCGTCAAAGGCATCCATTACACCAAGCATTTCTACATCAATCCTGTTACGACACTCTGCCTTTAATACTTCCGGTATTCCAAAGAAAGCCTCCGCTATGCTTCCTGTAATCGCCGCCAGCGTATCGGTATCTCCTCCCAGTGAGACTGCATTTCTTATGGAATCTTCAAAATCTTCCGCCTCCAAAAATGCTGTAATGGCCTCCGGCACTGTCTGCTGACAGCTTTCCACATGGTGATAAGATGGTCTTATCTCATCCAGTGACCTGCTCAGGTCATAATGAAATTCCTTCTCATTTCATACTAAAACTCCAAACTATCTTTAACTGTTCAAGGTACGCATCTCTATAAACAAAAAACAGCAAATGAAAATCATCCCTAATCTCCATCTGCTGCTCTATTAACCGTTTCCTGTGGGAATCGAACCCTCAACTGCCCCTTAGGAGTTCGAGATACCACTGTAAATACATACAATGATTAGTCAACCTAAGTCAAGGAAATCCTTGGTTTTCCTAACTATTCTGTTACTCCCTGTCAAAATAAGAAAACCTGTTTTCATCTCTGTAAAGCACCTTTCGGTGCTCGTCCGGTGCTCGGAGCACCCGGAGGATATAACCATTCCGTTCCATCGAGTTCACTCAGTTGGCCACCATTACGATTCAGCTTCGTAACAATGATCACTTGGTTTTCTTATTAGATTAACTATATTATAACGTGCTGTAGGTCGGATGTCGATGATTTTTTGACCATATTTATTGTTTTATATGTTACTTCTCTATTAGTTCTGCAAACTTGAATTTCATGAATTATCGCTTGCCTTAAACTTGCTGACACAAATCATTTAGTTTCCAATCCACTCAAATAGAATTGATATAACAAATACACCAGAGAAAATATACCAATTAACAAATACGCCACATTTTCTTTTAAAGATACTAGATACGATGAGAATACAACAAAGCCAATAACCTTGATTACCGCTTTAATTTTTCGATTTTCAATCTTATCAATTTTACAACAGATAAAACGTACTCCAATAACCATAGGAGAAAATAAGATTGCAATCAAAATTAATATAATATTTTGCTTATTAAAAATAAGCTTTGATAACTGTTTTTTCTCATTATCCTTGATGTCCAAATACTGGTATAGCAATATAAGAGAGGCTTGGTCAGGAACACTTTTTCCCAATTCCCATTTCGAAATTGTCTGTCGCGTAACAAAGACAACATCAGCCAGTTGTTGTTGGGTTAAGCCCTTTTCAATTCTGGCTGATTTAATCAAATCTGATATTTCCATAGTTGTACTCCATTTATTATCTGTTTTTAATAGTGTCGCATAATGTTATTGCTAAACAAGCAACTATTACAAGAAAACTCATCTGATGTTTAATAACAACGCAAAATAGGCTAATTGCCAATAACATACCGATAAAAGCAATCATACTATACTTGTATATTCTAGGATGTTTTTGGGATAATGCATTCGATATTTTTATAATTACTGCTATCATAGGAATAATTAATACCCCCATAACACCAAATAAAATTCCAGTTGCAACAACACTCATTTTGTTTTTCTTTAATTCCTTCAACATAAAAAGAACCTCCTTTGTTTTTGATACTTTGATATTAAAATAGAATTCTTTTTATGTCACGCAACGCTTGTGAAAACAGGCGCAACGGTAACGATTTTCATTCTGGTCATCGAAAGCAAAATTCCGATTTGTATTTCTGTTTGTTTTAAAAATGGGCAACTCCGATTGGAATTGCCCACTGATTGTAAATATGAAATTATTCGTTAATCGGTTTCATTGTCGGGAAAAGTAATACATCACGGATAGAATAGCTATCGGTGAGAAGCATTACAAGACGGTCGATACCGATACCAAGACCGCCCGTAGGAGGCATACCGTACTCAAGTGCGGTAACAAAGTCGTGGTCAATCATATTAGCCTCGTCATCACCTGCTTCACGGAGTTTCATCTGTGCTTCAAAGCGTGACATCTGGTCAATCGGGTCGTTAAGCTCGGAATAAGCATTGCCGTACTCGCCGCCCATAATGAAAAGTTCAAAACGCTCGGTAAGAACAGGGCAGTCAGGCTTCCTCTTAGTAAGCGGACTAATCTCAACCGGGTAGTCCATAATAAAGGTTGGCTGAGTAAGATTTGCTTCAACATATTCTTCAAAGAACGAATTGAGAATATCGCCCCATGTAGCCTTGCCGTTTTCAATCTCAATGCCCTTTTCCTTGGCAACTTCAATAGCCTTTTCGTTGTCGCTCATAAACTCGGCAAAGTCGACACCGCTGTACTTCTTAACAGCTTCAACCATTGTAAGCCTTGCAAACGGAGTTTCAAGGTCAATTTCAGTGCCGTTAAATACAATATGAAGGCTGTCGCAAACTTCATTTGTGGCATTGCGGATAAGGTCTTCTGCAATATCCATCATACCGTGATAATCGGTAAATGCCTGGTAAAGCTCAATACAGGTAAACTCTGGGTTGTGGCGAACATCCATACCCTCGTTTCTGAAGTTTCTGCCGATTTCATATACACGCTCCATACCGCCCACGATAAGACGCTTTAAGTAAAGCTCGGTTGCGATACGAAGATACATATCCATATCAAGTGTGTTATGGTGGGTGATAAACGGTCTTGCAGCCGCACCGCCCGGAATTGTGTTGAGGATAGGAGTTTCAACCTCAATAAAGCCCTTGCTGTCAAGGAAGTTACGAATTGAAGTGATAATCTTTGAACGCTTGATGAAAGTATCCTTAACATCAGGGTTCATAATCATATCAAGGTAACGCTTTCTGTAACGGGTGTCGGTATCGGTAAGACCGTGGAACTTTTCAGGAAGCGGAAGAAGCGACTTTGAAAGAAGCCTGATTTGCTTTGCGTGAACCGAAATTTCGCCCGTCTTTGTTTTAAACACAAAGCCTGTAATTTCAACAATATCGCCGAGGTCCCAAGTTTTAAATTCTTTGAAAACATCTTCGCCTACATCATTCATTCTTACATAAGCCTGAATTCTGCCGTTTCTGTCCTGAATGTCGATAAAATTAGCTTTACCCATATCACGCCAAGTCATAATTCTGCCGGCGATAGTAACATCCTTTTCCTCAAGTTCGTCAAAGTTTGCCTTGATTTCGTCTGAATGGTGAGTTTGAGTTGCAAGCGTAATTTCAAACGGGTCTTTGCCTGCATCTTGAAGTGCCTTGAGCTTGTCAATTCTAATCTGCTTTTGCTCGTTTTCGCTCAAAACAACTTCAGCCATTGCCATAGGAGCGGCGTTTGCATTGTTGCCGATTTTTTCAATAATATCAAGAACTTCTTCTGCACTGTCAGCGCTTCCCTCAAGGGCAACTGCGCCTGTTTGAAGAAATAATGTATATTTAACTTTGTCGCCGTCTTGCTCAACAAGATATTTAGGGTTTGTCTTTTCCTCATCGTTTGCAAGTGCGTTTTGAACTTTCATTCTGCTGTTCTTCTTAACAGCCTTTACACCTCTCTTGCAAGCATCTTCCTTGTCAAACACAGGACTTTTGCCGACTGCCTTGTCGTCAATAAACAATTCAAATGAGAAAGTGCTGTCGCCTGCCTTGGTGATTTCAAACTTTCCTGCCATATTTGTACCTCTGTTTCAATTAATTAGTCGATTGATACAATCTCATATTCAAGATTGCCGATAGGAGCTTCAACAACTACTGTTTCGCCCTCTTTTGCGCCCACAAGAGCCATACCTACAGGGCTTTCATCGGAAATTTTACCTTCTGCAGGGTTTGACTGAGCAAAGCCTACGATTTCATACTTTGCTTCCACGCCGTCGCTGAGTCTTTTAACAGTAACAACTGAACCCATACTAACTGCGTCTTTGTCAAAACTGTCAACAATTTCCGCATTTTCAAGCTGATATTCAAGTTCGCTGATACGAGCCTCAATCTTTGCCTGCTCACTCTTTGCTTCGTCATACTCACTGTTTTCCGAAAGGTCACCGTATGAACGGGCAACCTTAAGTTTTTCTGCTATATCAATTCTGCCTTCGGTTTTGAGGTAATCAAGTTCTTTTTCAAGTTCAGCCTTACCTGCCGATGTCATCTTAAAAGTTTTTGCTGCCATAAAAAATGTCTCCTTTTCAGAATTTTAATCACTATATTATATATTATATTACTAAAGCTGTCAAGCAAAATCACTTGCCTGCTATCGCATTTATCTGCAAAATTTCCGATTTTGCAAGCGGTTCGCACTCAAGCGCTTTTAAATTTTCAATAAGCTGCGCCTTTGAGTGAACGCCTATAAGAACGGAAGTGACCTCGCCGTATTCCAAAAGCCACTGAATTGCAAGTTGTGAAAGGGTTTGCTCACGCTTTTGGGCAATATTATAAAGCTGAGTAATTTGCGACTGCCTTGCCTCGTTGTAGCCGACTTTTTCCCACAAAACTTTATTGTCGTAAAGCCTTGAATTTTTCGGGATACCGTTTGCACACTTGTTTGTAAGCTGACCCTGAGCAAGCGGTGAAAACGCAATCAAACCTTTCTTTTTTGACTTCGCTTCTTTTCTTAAATCATTGTTTTCAACAGTCCTGTCTAAAATTGAATAGCGGTTTTGATTTATGATAAACGGCACATCAAAATCATCGCACCTATGGTGCATTTTGTGCATTTTTTTGCCGTTGTAATTACTGATACCAACATAAAGAGCCTTGCCGCAGCGAGTAATATCGGCAAGTGCAAGCGCAGTTTCTTTAAGCGGCGTTTCAGGTGTCATACAGTGGTGATAAAAAATATCAACATAGTCAAGACCGAGCCTTTTAAGGCTCTGCTCAAGAGAGGATACAAGATATTTTCTGCTGCCTCCTATACCGTAGGGACCATCCCACATTCTGTAACCCGCCTTTGTGCTGATAACAAGTTCGTCACGATAAGGCATAAGATTTTCCCGAACTATTTTGCCGAAATTTATTTCAGCCGCACCGGGCTTAGGTCCGTAATTATTTGCCAAATCGAAGTGAGTAACGCCCATATCAAACGCAGTCAAAACAATATCTTTCATCTCGTCATAATCTGCATTGTCGCCGAAATTTTGCCACAAACCGAGCGATATCTTCGGAAGATAAAGTCCGCTTTCGCCGCATTTGTTATAAGTCATTTTGTCATATTTTTCACTGTTTGGAGTATACATTTTATTCCTCTCTTTCAAGCCTAATCATTCTGCCGTTGGCATTGTTATACAGTTCGCCCCTATGATATTTTGGGATAATATTTATTATACTATATTCCAAAAATTAAAACAACGCAAATCTTGAAAACAAACAAAAGCTATGATAAAATTCAGTTATCGGCAGGAGTGACCTTCTGCAAATAAACCATAAAGGAAGTACATTATGGACGACAAAACAAATGTTATGAGAATTCTTGACCAAAAGAAAATAAAATATAAAGAGCACACATATTTAAACACCGACGCAATCGGCGGCACAGAAGTTGCAGAAGTTCTCGGCGAAGATGCAAACAAGGTTTTCAAAACGCTTGTAACCGTTGGCAAAACAGGAAACCATTATGTTTTCCTCGTTCCCGTCAACAAAGAATTAAACCTAAAAAAAGCGGCAAAAGCAGTCGGTGAAAAAAAGATTGAAATGATTAAAAGCAAAGAACTTTTACCGCTTACCGGCTACATTCACGGCGGCTGCTCGCCTATCGGGATGAAAAAGTTTTTCAAAACCGCAATTCATCAAACCGCCGCAAATTTTGACACAATTATGTTCAGCGGCGGAAAAATCGGATACCAGGTTGAAACTTCTGTAAACGATTTAAAAAAAGTAATTCGTTTTGAACTTGCAGACATTGCAGATTAAGGTGAAAATATGACTTTACAACAGATTATCGACGAGAGCAAAAGCATAGTGTTTTTCGGCGGAGCAGGTGTATCTACCGAGAGCGGAATACCCGATTTCAGGAGCGTTGACGGTCTTTACAACCAAAAATATGACTACCCGCCGGAAGAAATACTTTCGCACACATTTTTTGTTAAAAACACGATTGATTTTTACAAATTTTACCGTGATAAGTTGATATGCAAAAACGCCAAACCGAATGCGGCACACATTAAGCTTGCAGAGCTTGAAAAAGCAGGTAAACTCAAAGCCGTTGTCACTCAAAATATTGACGGACTGCACCAGACGGCAGGCAGCAAAAATGTGTTTGAACTTCACGGTTCAACGCTCAGGAATTACTGCACAAAATGCGGAAAATTCTTTGATATTGATTATATTGAAAACAACACGCCCGTTCCGTTTTGTGACGATTGCGGCGGTCTTGTTAAGCCCGATGTTGTGCTTTACGAAGAAGGGCTTGACAGCAAAACTGTCAGCGGTGCGCTTGATGCCATAAGCAGTGCCGACTGCCTTATCATCGCCGGCACAAGCTTAACTGTTTATCCTGCCGCAAGCTTTGTGCGATATTTCACCGGCAAATATTTGGTGCTTATCAACCGTGACGAAACGCCTATGGACAAAAATGCCGACCTTGTTATTCACGAAAAAGTCGGCGAAGTCCTTTCAGAAATTAAAGTTTGAGGTAAAAATGAAACCTATTGGAAAAATATACACCGACTTGCCCGAAAAGTTCGGAATACCGAGGCAAAGCGGACTTGTGAGCGACCTTGTCGGCAAAATAATACTCGACAAACCGTATAATGTTAAAGAAGCATTTGAGGGAATAGAAGAATTTTCGCATTTGTGGCTGCTGTGGGAATTTTCCGACAATAAAAGAGAAGATTTTTCGCCAACCGTTCGCCCGCCAAAGCTCGGCGGAGAGAAAAGAAAAGGTGTTTTTGCCACCCGTTCTCCGTTCAGACCTAACAATATCGGTCTGTCGTGCGTTGAGCTTTTAAAAGTTGAACACACAAAAGAAAACGGAACAGTACTTACCGTCGGCGGAGTTGATATGAAAAGCGGAACTCCGATTTTTGACATTAAGCCGTACATTGCCTATGCCGATTGCCGACCTGACGCAAAAAGCAGTTTTGCAGATGAACACAAAACAGACACGCTTGAAGTTGAAATAAGTGACAACTTGCTAAATCTTATTCCTAAGTTTAAGCAAAGCGCACTTATCGGAATTCTCAGTCAAGACCCACGCCCTGCGTACCAAAATGACCCAAAGCGAATTTACGGTGTGTCGTTTTTGGATATGAATGTTAAATTTAAAGTTAACGGCAAAAAGTTAACAGTAACAGATATAGAAAAATAATAAACGGGCTTACAATGTAAGCCCCTACAAAAGTTAAATCATAAAGACAACCGTAGGGGCGAACAGTGTTCGCCCGTTTTTTATTATATCTTATTTTGCATTTGGTGTAAGAACTACTGTTGTAACACTCTTAGCAGGAATTGCGACCGCCGTGCCGGTGTTGCCGGACTGGTACTGTTCAAGGTCACGATTTGCATCTGTTACATAAGTCTTGAAACTCTTATAATCTGTTTGAGAAAACTTGGTGTACTCGTTTGTATCGGAATTGTTGATATAAACCACAACTACAGTTGCGTCAGGGTTTTGATAAGCTGTCTGCTCAATATAATTATTCTTGTCGGTATAAGTTGTATTACCGCTCTTCCAAGAATAAGTTGTGTTTGTAACAAGATTTTTACCGAAGCTTGAACCTGTTGAAACCGCAACACGCTTAGCGCCGTCCTCAATAAATCTTGCGTAGTTGCCCATTACCCAGAGCCTTTTTGATGTTTGAACATCATTGTGATTATCGTGGTTGATATAAACAAGTGCGTCAGGATATGTACCCGGTCCGCAGGCAACCCACCAATCCCATTCAACTGCGTTGAGAATAGTTAAATCTTGATACATAATATCTGCAAGCGCAAGACCGTATTCAATACCAAGACCGTTAGTTGTGCCCTCTTTTTGAATAAGACCGTAAACACCTGAACTTCCGTCGTTTGTCATTTGGCAATACTCGGTGCAACGAACCTTTTTGACTGCAGAATAGTTGTTGGTTATCGCATTGCCTGCCAAAGTTTTTGCAACGCTCTCCCTGTCGCTTGTAGAAGCCCAATAAGAGTGAGTGCCAAGTGAGTCAACATAATCTCTTATATTAGAATTATTCCTGCCGTAATAGTTAGGATAAACGCTTGACGACGAGAACATATTATTAAGGAAACCGCTGAAATATGTTGAATGGTTAAGCTGAGCACATTCCCAAACATCAACACCGACTTTGCCGTTAAGCTTCTCGCTGTTTTTGATTGCAGGAATCATAGCGTTGTTATAAAAATCTCTTGCGGCTCTGTCTTCCCAGTGTGAGCCCTCCTGAGAAGTGTTGCCTTTATCGTCAGCCGCCCAAGCCCATTCAGGCTCATTAATAGGCGAAACTTCTGTTACATTATAGCCCTCGTCAATAAAATGCTCTGTACACTTAACTACAAACTGAGCAAATGCGTCATACTTGTCTGCACTGAGGTTAGAGTTTGCACCGTTTGAGCAATAAGCTTTGCCGTTAGTTGTAAGCCAAATCGGAGCAGAGTTAGAGAAAAGTGTCACCTTTAAATCTTTGTTTGCTTTTTGAGCGCAAGCAAGTGCCTTTTGAGCGTTTGCATCCTTGCTCCAGTCATATGTACCGTCCTTTTGGAGGAAACCCTCTGTTCTTCTGTCTGTAGAAGTGATATGAGTATCGTCCTGAGAGCCTGTACCGAGATTATAACGGTAAATGTTAAGACCTGCGCCTTTTTCCTTGCTGTAAAGGAGTTCCATTATCTCGTCGATATTATCCCAACCGCCGACCGACTGTGCCCACCAAGCGGCAGAAGCGCCGAAACCTTCAATAGTTTGATAAGAAGTTGAAGTATCAATAGTGGTTTGCTTGTTTGTTGTGTCAACACTATTTGCTATTTTATTAAGCACACTATAGTCTTTAGAATTGATAAAGCCGTTGCGATTGAGGTCAAATTTGCCGTCATAGTTTGACTGTGAAAAAGCAGGCGCTTTATCGTCCGTTGTGATTGCGGATGAAAAATCGGACAAAAGCGAAGTTGCTTCAAGTTCAAGGTCGGTTTTGCCGCAAACACTGCATTTGTAAAGTACGCTTGTGCCGTTTGAACCTGTATATTCATACTTATGACCTATTGTGTCTGTAAAATTAGATTTTGACTGGTCAGCATCGCAATTTGTACAATAATAAATATCGTAACCCTTATCGGTGCAAGTGGGTGCTACGGTTTCGGTAACATAATTATGGTTGTCGTTTTCACAATAGTAATGCCAATCATAACCTTTTGCCTGACCTGTTTTTACATAGTCACGAACGCCTGAATTTGCCACACCGTAGAAACGGGCATAAGAACCGCTACCGTTACCGAAAGCGTCGGTGCCGATTGTAATATTTTTTGAATCAACAGTTACATAGTTAAAGCCTGTTTTATAAAAAGCATTATTGCCGATTGAAGTGCAATAAGATGGAATATTAAGCCAAAATGTTGAATTAATCAAATTGCCGAAAGCATTTGACATAACAGTAAAACTGCCTGTAACCCCGCTAAAATCAAGTTCGCTTATAAACGAACTGTAAACGCTCCAAGGGTTTGAAGTCATATCACCATAGCCCAAAATGCTGAGCCTTTTGTTTTCAGGGTCATACTTATAACTGAGATTTGAACCGCAAAAGCCGTTATTATTTTGGAAAGTGAGAAGACTTGTAGCATTAACCAAAGAATTAGTGCCTACAAGCTTACAACTTGAAGGTACAGATGCAAGTGCGCTTGTACCGATTGAAGAAAGCTCACTGCCCTTCCAAACAATACTTTTAAGCTTAGAACACTTGTTAAATGCGTTAGTGTCAATACCGGTATGACCGCTGCCGACACTTACCTGTTCAAGCGAAGTACAGCCGCTGAATGTACCCTCCGGAATTTTATTCTTGTAATTGTTTGTATTATTTGTGCTCGGAAGCGAAACATATTTAAGCGAAGTACAATCAAGGAAAAGTTCCTTATAATAATATGTTGCATTTGCCGGCAAATTTATACTTTCAAGCGAAGTGCACTGCCTAAAAAGACATTCACCGAGAGTATCAAGAGTTGAAGAATTAAAATTAACTGTAGTCAAGTTAGCGCAATCGTAAAACCAATACGAACCTATTTGAACTACACCCTCTTCAATATTAACCGTTTTAATCGAATTACGGTTAGAGTACCACGGTTGGTTGTTCCTGCCAAACATTTGATATTTTTGGTAGTCTGCACCTCTGCCGTTGCCGTTTTTTGTGATAGTAAACACACCCGTTGATGTATCCAAATTCCAATCAACACCGCCCGATGTTCCCGAAGCCGCATAAGCCTGAATTTCAAGTCCTGCAAAAACTGATAATATAAGCACAACACTTAATATTACCGACAGTATCTTTTTAATCTTCATCTATGATATTGTCCTTTCAATTATTCTCGCAAGTATTATAAATAAAAACTATATTTTATTCAATAGATTTTGCCAAAATTAATAAATTCGGTTAGCAAATAAACGCAGTTTGACAAAGCAAGCCAAATATGTTACCATTATCCTATCAAACGAAAGGAAAAGTATTATGCAAAAGATTAATCGTGCAACATCCCATATTCTTGCCTATTCTGCTTGCCATGCAAACGGAATATATTTGTTGCACTCAATTTCGGAATAATGCTTAATTTATAACATTAAAACCGTTGATGTGTAACACTTGTTATCATCAACGGTTTATTTTTTTGGAGGTATAAAAATGGCTAAAGAACCTATTTTGGAAACCGAAAGACTTATTTTGCGACCTATAACGCTTGACGACGCAGAAGCTTGCTTTTCATGGAACAGCGACGAAAGAGTTACAAAATATATGTCTTACCCAACGCTAACGGACATCAGCCAAACGATTGACTGGATAAAATCAACACTTGTTGACGAAAAAGAATACAACTGGGCATTCGTTTTAAAAGAAGAAAACAAAGTTATCGGCACAGGCGGAATAGGTCCGAGCAGTATAATGGACGGCTATTGGGGTATGGGTTATAATTTGCACTTTGATTATTGGCACAAAGGCTACTGCACCGAAGCTATGAAAGCAATAATTGATTATGTTCACAGTAAACTCGGTGTAAACAAAATTAGCTCACTTCACGCAGTCGATAACCCACGCTCAGGCAAAGTTATGGAAAAATGCGGACTTAAATTCGACCACTACTGCGAATTTACTAAATGCGACAACAGCATAACTTTTAAAGCAAAAATGTATACGATGGAAATAGAATGATAAATTATAGTTTACGGTTGTGAATAAGCAGCCATAACCGCACCAAAGTTTCAAACAATTAGAAATTTATTTCTAATTAAGTATACCAAACAGAAAATTATTTATATCAACTACGCAGTAACGATACGATTTTAGGTATCTTAGGATACCATAATCGTATCGTTGGGTGCTTTGAGCCTTTCGCTCGGGGGCAGTACCCTCGTACA
>UQEY01000046.1 GCA_900540235.1 uncultured Eubacteriales bacterium | reverse complement strand
GGCTTCGCCGTCGATAGGAGAGAAACCGATGTTAAGATAAACTATAATTTATATCCCTAAATTCCCCGTTTTTCCAACAATTCTTAAAATTTGTAATACTTGTTTACAAAAGAGTAACAAAAATATCTTGATTTATGCTATAAGTTGATATATTATATTACTGTACAAAATGAATAAGTGCGAATAAACGCACAATTAATATACTAAGGGGACAAAATCGTGATTGAATTTAGAAATGTGTCAAAAACTTATGACAGCAACGGTACCCACGCTTTATCAAATGTTAATATAAAAATTGAAGACGGTGAGTTCGTTTTCGTAGTAGGTTCTTCGGGTGCAGGTAAAAGTACATTCTTAAAGCTTATTATGCACGAGGAAAAGCCGACTGAGGGTGAAATTATTTTTAACGATTATTCATCTTCAACTTTAAAGAAAAAGCAAGTGCCTTTCTATAGGCGAGAGATGGGTATTGTTTTCCAAGATTTCCGCCTTATTCCAAAAATGAGCGTTTACGACAATGTTGCGTTTGCAATGCGTGTTATCGGCGCAAAGGAAAAGGAAATTCGTAAAAGAGTACCTTATATTCTTCAGCTTGTAGGTCTTTCTCAAAAGGCACGCTCAATGCCTAACGAGCTTTCCGGCGGCGAACAGCAGAGAGTTTCGCTTGCAAGAGCGCTTGTTAACAACCCAAAGGTTATTATTGCGGACGAGCCTACAGGTAATGTTGACCCTGAAATGAGCCACGAAATTGTAGGTCTTTTAACAAAAATCAATAATGCGGGCACAACCGTTATTATGGTTACTCACGAACACGATTTGGTTCGTTCTTTCCAAAGGAGAGTAATTGTTATCAAAAACGGTGAAGTCGTTTCCGATACTCCCGACCCTACTCACGCTCAGTTTACCGGCGAAAACCCTAAAGAGGATACGGATATGTTCTTCTTCGACGAAGATGTTGAAATTGACAGCGTAGATTTGCCGACAAAGAGCGATGACGGGGAAGATGTTTTTGACAACCTTGAAAGTGTTGTTGAAAACGAAGAAGAAAACAAGGGAGGTGAGCAGTAATGACAGGCGCCAGCTTAAAATATTTAATTAAAGAAGGTTTCAGGAACACCTGGACAAACAGAATGATGTCAATCGCATCTATCTGCGTACTTATGAGCTGTCTTGTTCTTATCGGCTCAGCTTCAATGATGTTTTTAAACATTGATTCTCTTCTCGGCAAGATTGAAGAAGAAAATGTTATTATGGTTTATATTTCCGACGGTACAACCGACGAAGAAATAGCCAATATGGAAAATGAAATCAAGGCTTGCGGCAATATTAAGCAAGTAGAGTTTGTTTCAAAAGAGGATGCTTGGGCTGAACAGCTCAGCACAATGGAAGACGCTCAGGCTGAATTCTTTACTCAAATAAGCTCGGATATTCCGCTTCCAGACGCATACAAGGTAACGGTTGAAAACCTTGACCAATTTAACGACACCGTATCTAAGCTTAAACAACTTCAGCATATTGACACAATCAGAGAAAATCAGAACCTTGCAAAGAAGCTTGTTGCTATCAGGCAGGGCATAACGGTTATTGCGTTTGTTATTATTGCGGTTCTTTTTGTTATTTCTCTTTTCATCATTTCAAACACAATCAAACTTACCGTATACTCTCGCCGTCTTGAAATCAGCATTATGAAATCGGTCGGTGCGACAAACTCGTTTGTCCGTTTGCCGTTCGTTGTTGAGGGTATGATTTTAGGTATAGTTTCGGGTATTATCAGCTTAGGTCTTGTTTGGGGTCTTTATGAGCTTGCAGTTAATGAATTTGCAGATTTGCTCAGCACATTCAACGGCTTAGACTTCTTAAAATTCCAAAATTACGCATTACCTATGCTCGGCATTTTTGTTGCAATCGGCGTTGTTACCGGTGTAGGCGGTTCGCTTATCACTATGAGTAAATATTTGAACAAGGAAGGCAGTGAAATCAGTGGCATTTAGTATGAAAAAGGCATTGTCACTCGTTTTATCTGTTGTATTTTTTGTAAGTTCTTTCGGCTCTGTTTTAACAGCACAAGCCAAGTCAACCTCTGAACTCAGAAGCGAGAAGCAGAAAATTCAGCAAGAGATTGACAATGCACAAAGCAAACTGAATAAACTTTCTCAGGAAAAACAAAAAAACCAAGAATATCTTGAAACGCTCAGGTCAAAAATAAATTTGATGCAGGACAAGATTGATTCGCTCGAGGATGACAAGGCGGCTTTGCAGGCTGAAATTGACGCTATCGAAGCTAAAATTGTTAAAACCGAGCAGGAAATTGCCGACGCTCAGGTTAGAATTGACCAAAAGCAGGCTGAATTTGACCAAACTTACGAGGTCTATTGCCAAAGGCTCAGGGCTATGTATGTTTCGGGTTCGGCTTCTACCCTTGAAGTTCTTTTAACCTGCCAAGATTTAAGCTCAATGCTCACAAGAGCGCAGATGGTTAAATCTGTTTCGCAGCAGGACAGCGCCATTCTTGACGACCTTATGAAAAAAATGCAGGAAATCGAAAAAGAAAAGCAGGCTCTTGAGCAAAAGCGCGACGAACTTCAAGACGATAAAACTCAGCTTGAAGCAAACAAAAAGGAACTTCAGGAAAGCATTAATGAAATTGACGCTTCAAAAAGCGAGCTTGACAAGGAAGTCGCAGAATGTAACGAAGTCATGAAAAAGCTTTCAAGTCAGCAAAGCGAATATATGGAACTTATTGAAACCAACCAGGCTCAGCTTGAGCAGGTTGAAAGTGAAATTCGTGCGGCTGCTGCTGCGGCTTCTCGTGGAAGCGGTTCTATTGCAGGTTCTGTAGGCGGCGGTTCGGGTGAACTCAGTTACCCTACAGATTCAAGAAGCATATCTGCCGGCTACCCTAACTATTCTTCGGGCGGCTACCACGGCGGTATCGACTTTCCGGTAAGCTCCGGCTCTAATGTTTATGCGGCGGCTGACGGTACGGTTATTCTTGTAAAGTATCTTAACTACAGCTACGGCAGATACATAATGATTGACCACGGCGACGGTCTTTCTACCCTTTATGCTCACAATTCGAGTATCTCGGTTAGTGTAGGCGACCATGTATCGAGGGGTCAGGTTATTGCACACAGCGGTTCAACGGGTAACTCAACCGGTCCGCACTGCCACTTTGAAGTGCGTGTGAACGGCTCGAGAGTAAACCCTAATAACTATTTATAATTAATAATCGAATATTAAATATAATAATTTTTCACGGCAGGGAAAGTTCCTGCCATACACATAGACTGAATTGAAATAAAACTGTGTTTAAGCCGTTTTATCAATAGTCTGAAATGAGGTGAAGCCAATGAAACAGAAAATTGTCAGAATTTTAGCTGTTTTGTTGGCTTTTGCCTTTTTTGCGCTTTATCCCGCTCAAACTTTCGCTTTGGCTGAGGAAAATGCACAGTCAGACGAGTATGCGGGTATGACGAACGAGGAGAAGCAGGCGCAAATTGAGCAAAAGCTTAAAGAAATTGATGAAAAGCTTTCCTCTCTCGGCGAGCAGTCAAAGGAAACCGAGGAGTATATCAACACTCTTGACGAAAAGATAAGCTATCTTCAAAAACAGTTACGCTATTCTGAAAATAAAATTGAAACAACAAAAAAGAAAATTTCTTCCCTTCAAAAGCAATATGACGAAAACGAGTCAAATATAGCGAAGCTAAACGAAGATGTCGCAAAGCTTGAAACTCAGATAAATGAGCTTTCGCAAAACTTTACCCAAAACCTTTCGCTTTATTATCAGCGTGTGCGTGCGCTTTATATCAGCGGTGAAACGAGCACAGTTGCGCTTCTTTTGACTTGCGACGATATTTCGTCCCTTTTCACAAGGTTTGAAATGATTAAGCGTGTGTCAAAGAGCGATAGGGAGCTTTTGCAGTCGCTTCAAACTCAGGCAAAAGAAATTTCAGAGTCAAGGCTTGAGATGGAAGATAAGAAAAATACGCTTTCAAACGACCAGGTTGTGCTTAAAACCACCGAACAAAATCTGAGCGCTTCAATAACAACTCTTGAAAACGAGCAGGCAGATTATAACGAAAAGCAAAGCTCATATGAAAGCCAAAAGGACGAATCGGACAAGCTTTTGAAACAGCTTGAGGATGAAAAGCAGACCTACAGTGAATACAGAAATCAGGACCAAGCAGAGCTTGAAGCCGTAAATGCGGAGATTGCAAAAGCGGCGGAAGAATTCAAAAAGAAGATGGAAGCCGAAAAGGCAAAAACCACCACTACAACCACTACTACAACAACAACGACAACGACAACGCAAGCTTCAACCGAGGCTCAAACAGATGAAAACGGCGAAACGGTATCGTCTGAAACTCAAATGACACAGCAAACAACCGAAAAAACCACCGCCCCCGTTACAACGAAGCCAACCACGGCAAGCGACCCGAGCAAGCTTCAAATGACTTATCCCGTTCCGAGCCAAACGAAGATAACCTGCGGCTACGGCAGTGCGGGTTACAGCGGTCACACAGGCGTTGATTTCTCTTGTGCAAGCGGTTCGAGTGTTGTTGCGGCAGAATCGGGATATGTTATCATTTCAGCCGATTTGACTAATTCGGACGGTTCATACAGAAGTTACGGCAGATATATTGTCATTATGCACGATAAGACAGATTCCGCCGGAAATTATGTTTATACTTTATATGCTCATAATTCGTCACGACTTGTTTCAACCGGCGATTATGTATCAAAGGGTCAGCAGATTGCAAAGAGCGGTTCAACGGGCAATTCAACCGGTCCGCATTGCCATTTTGAAGTGCGCACTCCGACAGCCGATTATTCAAATTGTGTCAACCCGACATATTATTTGCCTTGATACAACTTCACCAAAAGGGTCGTCGAGGGCGCCGACCCCTACATTAGTGTGGAGTAGAAAAACTGTCGTTGGGGCGGATATTATCCGTCCGCTAAATGATAAGAATTTATATTACTTTAAGGGAATGTGAAAGCGTGAATAAAAAAATATTATCAATTCTTTTTGCGGGGGCTATGGTACTTTGCAGCGTAACCCCTGCTTATGCCGAAGATGTGAGCACGACTGCACCGCAAGTTCAAACCACCGTGAGTGCAAGCGAAAGCTCGCAGGTAAGCGACATTGCAGACGATACATCTTTAGCGGCTAAAAATACAAAATCGCTAAAGGACCAGCAAAAAGAACTTGAAGAAAACTTAAAAAAGGCCGACGCTAAGCTTAAAGAGCTTGAAAAAAGTTCAAAAGTGACAGAGGAGTATATTGACACTCTTGACCAAAAAATCGGTTACATAAACGAGCAGTTAACTATTCTTGAAAGCAAAAACCAAAAAATTCGTTCGCAAAAGAAGAAACTTGAAAAGCAGATTGAAGAGAGTCAGGCGCAGACAGACGCACTTCAGGCTCAGGTTGACGAGGCGCAGGCGGAGTATGACAGATTGCAGGAAGAATTTCAAGCGGTTTACTCTGCTTATTGTTTCAGGCTCAAAGCTATGTATATCAGCGGTCATTACAATGTTTTCACAGCCCTTTTGACTTGCGACGATATTTCAAGCTTTTTGACAAGATATGAAATGATAAAGACCGTTTCAAAAAGCGACAGCGAACTTTTAAAAGAAGTTAACGCAAAAATGGAAGAAGTTCAAAACAAGCAAAACGGTCTTGCCGATATGAAAGCGGAGCTTGACGAGAAAAACAAGGAACTCGACGGGAAAAAGGCGGAACTTAACGCAAAGCAAAAAAGTATTGAGGCTAACAGCCAATCAATCGCAAAGAAAAAAGCTTCTCTTGCAACCGATAGGGCGGAGAGCGACAAGCTTCTTGCAGAACTTACGGCTCAAAATAAGCAGTATACAGAGTTCAGAAATGAGGACAGTGCGCTTATTGAGCAGGTTGAAAATGAAATTCAGGCAGTAATTTCAGGTATCAAGCCTGCCGAGGAAGCAACAACGGCAGTTGCCGGTGAAGTTAAAGCGGACACTTCAAGCGTTAATAATGAGGACAGCGATGTTTACTCAAAGAGTGATGCTGTGCTTAATATGAAGTATCCGGTTCCGGGTCATCACGGCATTTCCGCAGGTTTTCCGAATTATTCTTCGGGCAAATATCACGGCGGTATTGATTTCCCTTGCAGCAAAGGTTCAAAGGTTGTTGCGGCTCAAAAGGGTATTGTTATTAATGTTAAAAGACTCAACTACAGCTACGGCTATTATGTAATGATTTACCACGGCACGGACGCATCGGGCAGAAGCGTTGTTACTCTTTATGCTCACAATTCGTCAATTCTCGTTTCGCCGGGCGATACTGTTAAGAAAGGTCAAACTATTGCAAAGAGCGGTTCAACAGGTAACTCAACAGGTCCGCACAGCCATTTTGAAGTGCGACTTAACGGTTGTCGTGTTAACCCAAGAAATTATTTAAGCTAATGAATAAAATTAATTATCAAAAAGAGTTAGACAAAATAATAGAGCAAAACAAAAGAGAGGACTTAGTGCCCTCTCTTTTGCTTCATAGCTGTTGTGCGCCTTGTTCAAGCTATACTATTGAGTATTTGTCAAACTATTTTAATATCACAATTCTTTATTATAACCCGAATATTTCGCCGAAAAGCGAGTACGAAAAAAGAAAAAACGAGCAGTTGAGGCTTATAGGTGAGATGAAAACAAAATATCCCGTCAAATTTCTTGACTGCGACTATGATTATAACGAATTTTTAGATATCGCAAGGGGATATGAAGAATGTCCCGAGGGCGGAGAACGCTGCTTCAGGTGCTATAGACTCAGGCTTGAAAAGGCGGCAAAGCTCGGTCGTGACCTCGGTTTTGACTGCTTTTGCACCACGCTTTCAATCAGTCCGCTTAAAAATTCGCAAAAGATAAATGAAATCGGATTAGAACTTGAAAAAGAATACGGCATAAAATGGCTCAAGTCGGACTTCAAAAAACGAGAGGGATATAAGCGCTCAATCGTTCTTTCAAAAGAATATAACCTTTATCGCCAAAATTTTTGCGGATGCGCGTATTCTAAGGCGCAAAGTGTTGAAAAAAAAGAGTAAATAATTTATAATGATAGTGGATAAGGCTTCTTATGTTGGCGAACATTGTTCGCCGCTACGGCAGTCTAAATCAGAAAATAATCGCAGGGGCTGACATTGTTAGATCGCTGTGCGTTTATTATAACGGAGAATATATGATTAAACCTTTAGCCGATAGGATAAGACCGACTGACCTTGACGAGGTTGTGGGTCAAAAGCATCTTTTGTCACCGGGCAAAGCGCTTAGAAGCTTGATTGACAGCGGTGACATTCCGAATTTAATATTTTACGGTCCGAGCGGTGTGGGCAAAACTACCGTAGCTTCAATCATTGCGGCTAAAACGAAAAGAAGCCTTAGAAAGCTTAACGGTACTACTGCCTCCACTCAGGATATTAAGGATATCGTTGCGCAACTTGACACTTTTTCTGCGCCAAACGGTATACTGCTTTACCTTGACGAAATTCAGTATTTTAACAAAAGGCAGCAGCAGTCCCTTCTTGAATTTATAGAAAACGGTAAAATCACGCTTATCGCTTCAACCACGGAGAACCCGTATTTTTATGTTTATCCCGCTATCCTTTCCCGTTCAACAGTGTTTGAATTTAAAGCGGTGGAAAGCGAAGATATTGTGCCGGCAGTCAAGCGTGGGTTTGATATTTTGGCAGATGAATACGGGGTTGAACTTGACATTGACGAAAAAGTTATTAATCGTATTGCAGTCGGCTGCGGCGGCGATGTAAGAAAGTCGCTCAACAGCGTTGAAAATTCCTTTTTCGCAGCGGCAACGGTTGACGGCAAAAAGCATATCACCCTTGACCTTGCAGAGCAACTTGTGCAAAAAAGTTCGGTTCACTACGACCGTGAGGGCGACGAGCACTACGATATAGTTTCGGCTTATCAAAAGAGTATGCGTGGCTCTGACCCCGACGCAGCGATTCACTACCTTGCAAGGCTTTTGGAAGCGGGCGATTTGCCGTCGGCTTGCAGGAGGCTTATGGTTTGTGCGTGCGAGGATGTGGGTCTTGCGTACCCTCAAATTATTCCGATAGTTAAATCGGCAGTCGATATTGCAATGGCGGTCGGCTTGCCCGAGGCTCGTATTGCGCTTGCGGATGCGGTTATTCTTGTTGCCACATCGCCTAAAAGCAACAGCGCTTATGCGGCAATTAACAATGCGATGGCAGATGTTAAAAGCGGCAATTACGGTCCTATCCCCCGTCAACTTCAAAATAAACATTATGATGGCGAGGACGCAGAGGTTAAGGGTCAGTTTTACATTTACCCTCACGATTATACAAATCATTGGGCGCCTCAGCAGTATTTGCCCGATAAGATAAAAAACAGAAAATATTACGAATACGGACAAAATAAGAACGAGCAGGCGTTCAAATCTTATTGGGATAAGGTTAAAAATAATAAATGACGAAAAAAGAGAGAGTATTAAAAGTTATCGAGCTTTTAAAGAAGCAGTATCCAGATGCAAAATGTTCGCTCACATCATCAAATGCGTTTGAACTTTTGGTGGCGGTAAGGCTTTCGGCTCAGTGCACGGATGCGAGGGTAAACCTTGTTACTCCTGCCCTTTTTGAGCGGTACAAAACGCTTGATGACTACGCAAATGCCGATTTAAAAGATATTGAAAATTACATAAGAAGCTGCGGTTTCTATAAAAATAAAGCCGCTTCAATAATCGGTATGGCAAGGATGATTAGGGACGATTTCGGCGGCAAAGTGCCGGATAATATTGACGATTTGGTTAAGCTTCCGGGCGTCGGCAGAAAGACGGCTAATCTTATTGTGGGCGATGTTTACGGCAAAGAAAGCATTGTTGTTGACACGCATATGATCAGAATTTCAAACAGGCTCGGTATTGTCAGCGTTAAAGACCCAAAGAAGATTGAATTTGAGCTTAAAAAGATTGTGCCGAGCAATGACGGTTCGGACTTTTGCCACAGGATAGTTCTTTTCGGTCGTGACACTTGCAGTGCAAGGAAACCCGATTGCCAAAATTGTATTTTAAGTGATTATTGCAAAAAAGTAGGAGTTAAATAGATGAATTCAAATATTGTGCTTATCGGTATGCCGGGCAGCGGCAAATCGACTTGCGGTGTAGTTGCTGCCAAAATGTTACTTAAAAATTTTTATGACACCGATTTGCTTATCCAAAATATGGAGGGCAGAAGTTTGCAGGAGATTATTGATACCGACGGTGTTGACTATTTTGCAAAGGCAGAGGAAAAGGCGATTTTGTCGCTTGAACTTGAGGGCACCGTTATTGCAACGGGCGGTTCGGTGGTTTATTCCGACAAGGCTATGGAGCATTTAAAGAGCCTCGGCAAAATAATTTATCTTCATTTAAGTTTTGACGATATGGTGCACAGAATTAATAATCTTGAAAGCCGTGGAGTTATGCTTAAAGACGGTGAAACGCTTGAGGATATGTATAATGAGCGTCTGCCGCTTTATAACAAATGGGCGCAGGCAATAATAAATTGCGGCAAAAACCCGGTTGAGCAAACGGCAAAAGCAATAGTCAGGGCGAGTAAGTAAGGTTTACATTGATATTATATAGGCGAACACAGTTCGCCCCTACGATAGTCTAAAACACGGAATTAGAGGGGCCCCCGAAAAGCATAAACTTATTTGATGATGTCGGCGTCCCCGACGACCCGCTTATACAAAAAGGAGAGTAATTATGAAAAAAGCATTATCATTATTTTTATCGTTAATAATGGTTATAACATCAATATGTGTATTTCCTTTAGGAAGTTTTGCAAGCGAGAACAGTAAAAATTTCGCTTTTACACTTGATTCAAGCGACATATACACTGCGCCGAAGATGAAGTCAAAATTCAAAAATGCTGCCGCTCTTTCGCAAAGCGATATCATATTGATTCGTGATACGGTTGTGCAAAGGCTTCCGAGTTGCAATGTTGAACTTGACGGAGATATGAGCGTAAATGAAGTGAAAAGTTATCTGACTGACGCATTTTATGCCGCAATGTCATTTGCTTATTCCAAAACGAATATTGACGCTCAGTATGCGCAGTATCAGTTTGAAAATGTCGCCTTCAAATCAAATTACTCAAACGGAATATATCATATTACATACAGTTTTACTTACCGTTCAAATGCAAAGGAAGAACTTGAAGTTAACAGTGCTGTTAAAAACTTCTTTGCAAGCGTTGATTTAAATAATATCAGCGACTACGATTTGCTTAAAAAAATTCACGATTTTGTGCTTGACAGTTGCACTTATTCAAATGATTTTGATAAGGACAGCGTTTACACTGCTTGGGGTGCGCTTTGCGACAGTGACGCTGTTTGCGAGGGGTATGCGCTTGCGTTTTACCGCCTTTGCAGGGAAGCGGGGCTTGATGCGGTTATGGATGTTTCCGACCCCGACGAGGGTTGCCACGCTTGGAATATTGTTAACCTCGGCGGCAAGTGCTACTATGTTGATGCCACTTGGGATGACTCGTTTGACGAAAATGACGGCGACAAATACACATTTTTCCTTGTTGATTATAACACATTAAGGGGCGGTGACAGCTACAAGGGCGAGCATAAGCATTATGACGAGCAAAACGATTACGATTATATTAATTCTAATTATATTGCAAAGGCTGACGGCGAACCGTTTTCTTCTTTTTCAAATTCAATTTCAAGCTGCACGATTAATATTGATTCAAACGGCAATGTTTTAAGCGTAAAGGACCGTGGGGGAAATATGCTTACAAACGGCGTTGACTATACGGTTACAAGCGATTCAAACAGTTTTGTTAAAATAAACGGCACGGGCAATTATTTCGGCTACTCGGTAAGAAAAAAGAGTATTAATAATTTTCCTGTTAATGTTGATTCGTTTGCAAAAATTTACAAGGGTTATGCATACGCTTCGGTTAATGTGCCTACTCTTTCAAACGGCAGTGACTGCATAATTTATTATTTTAACAACGACAAACCGGGAACGGCAACGGCTATGGCTTACGGTATCGGAAAAAACACAGGCTTTTGCCAAAAAGATTTTACCGTAACCAAGGGCAATGTTAACGATTATAATATTTCCCTTTCTTACGACAGCGTTTTGTATAACGGAAGTGAAAAAAAGCCGGGCGTTGCAGTTGACGGCTTGAATAAAGATGTTGATTACACCGTAAGTTATTCAAACAATATTAACGAGGGCACGGCGAATGTAATTGTCAGCGGTATCGGAAATTATGAGGGAACGGCTGTTAAAAACTTTACTATTTATAAGCGCAATATTGCCGATAAGTATATGTATCTAAATAATAACAGTTTTGAATATACCGGCAGTGAAATTAAACCGAGAGTTTATGTTTCCGCTTGCAGTGAGGGCATTGATTATGTTTTGAGCTATTCAAACAATGTTAATGTCGGTACGGCAAGCGTAACGGTGACGGGTATAGGATATTATTCGGGCAGTAAAACGCTTAATTTTACGATTAACGCAAAGCCTGTGCCCGATGTTGCCGCAACGCAAACCACTGCGCCTGCAACAACGGTGCCGACTGCTCAAAATGCAACCCAAACACCTGTAACTCAAGCGCCTGCCCAAACAACAGCCGCACCGACAACAGCAAAAGCGCAAAAAACCAACTCAAAAAAGACTGCCAAGCCTAAAAAAGTGAAAATTTCAAAGCTCAAAACAAGCAAAAAGGCTGTAACAATAAGCTGGAAAAAGGTTTCGGCATCGGGTTATCAAATTCAGTACGGCACAAACAAGAAGTTTAAAAATGCCAAGACAGTAACGGTTAAAAAGTGCAAAACAACTTCTAAAAAAATAGCAAAACTCAAAAAAGGCAAGAAATATTATTTCAGAATTCGTGCATATAAAACCCAAGGCAAAAAGAAAGTTTACGGCGCTTGGAGCAATGCAAAGAGTATTAAGGTAAAATAATATTTATTAAATGCGCTCGGATAATATCCGTCCCCGACGACCCGCAAGACAAGCCTTGATTTTTGCACCTTATTCGCAATTATATATATAAACATTGTTAAAAAATAGTCAATCTTGGTAATATTGCCAAAATGGTAATAAAATCTTGCAAAGTAATGCAAAATAATATATAATTAGTATCGGTTAAAATTATTAAAAATCTTAATTAATATATGAGAGGTTAAAACAATGGACGCATTAAACAAAAAGACTATTGAAGACATTGATGTTGCCGGCAAAAAAGTTCTTGCTCGTTGCGACTTTAATGTTCCGCTTAAAGACGGTGAAATTACAAACGACAAGAGAATCGTGGCTGCGCTTCCTACAATCAAATATTTGATGGAGCACGGCGCTAAGGTTATTCTTTGCTCACATCTCGGCAGACCTAAGGGAGAATACAAGCCTGAATTCAGCCTTGCTCCTGTTGCTAAAAGACTTTCAGAGTATCTCGGCGTTGAAGTTAAGCTTGCAGAGGACCCTGAAGTTGTAGGCGAAAATGCAAAGAAGATGGCTGCAGAGCTTAAAGACGGCGAAGTTATGCTTCTTGAAAATGTAAGATACAGAGCCGAAGAAACAAAGAACGAGGAAAACTTCTCTAAGGAACTTGCTTCACTTGCAGATATCTTTGTTAACGACGCATTCGGTACTGCTCACAGAGCACATTGCTCAACAACAGGTGTTGCTTCATTCCTCCCTGCTGTTTGCGGTTACCTTATCCAGAAAGAAATTAAGTTTATGGGCGGCGCACTTGCTGACCCTAAACGCCCGCTTGTTGCTATCCTCGGCGGTGCCAAGGTATCGGACAAGATTGGCGTAATCGAAAACCTTATTGACAAGTGTGACACTATCATTATCGGCGGCGGTATGGCTTACACATTTATGAAGTATCTCGGTCACAACATCGGTACTTCTCTTCTTGAAGCTGACTGGGTTGAAAAAGCAGGCGAAATGATGAAGAAGGCTGAAGATAAGGGCGTTAAGTTCCTCATCCCGGTTGATAACAAGGTTGGTAAGGAATATGACGAAAACACAGAATCTCAGGTAGTTAACAGCGACGAAATTCCTGACGGTTGGATGGGTCTTGATATCGGTCCTGAAACTCAGGAAATATTCTCTGACGCTATCAAGGGCGCAGGTACAGTAATTTGGAACGGTCCTATGGGCGTTTCCGAATGGGAAAACTTTGCAGCAGGTACAATCAGCGTTGCTAAGGCTGTTGCTGATTCGGGCGCTATTTCAATCATCGGCGGCGGTGACTCGGTTGCTGCTGTTACAAAGCTTGGCTTTGCTGACAAGATGAGCCACATTTCAACAGGCGGCGGCGCATCACTTGAATTCCTTGAGGGTAAGGACCTTCCGGGTATCTGCGCACTTCAGGATAAAGACTAAGTTGGTCGTGAATAAGTAGCCATAACCGCACCGAAGTTTCAAACATTTAGAAATTCATTTCTAATTAAGTATTTCAAACAGAAAATTGTTTATATCAATTACGCAGTAACGATACGATTTTAGGTATCTAAAGATACCGTAATCGTATCGTTGGGTGCTTTG
>UQEY01000045.1 GCA_900540235.1 uncultured Eubacteriales bacterium | reverse complement strand
TAAATAAAAAGGAGTTAAAAATCATGAAAAATTATACACTTACAAAAGAATCACTCATCAAAGTGGCAAAAACATTTATTCAGGCGCTTATTGCTTTTCTTGTAGTCACTTTGCCGACGGTAGATTTTACGCAAGAAAAGTCAGCGCTTAAAGCGGCGCTTCTTGGTATTCTCAGTTCTGCTATAGCAGCAGGCTTGTCCGCTGTTATGAATATTGAACAAAAAGGCGGCGGAAATCTTCTTACTTTTGATAAATTTAAAAGCAAATATCTCGGTAAAAAGACCGATTATGACGGAGTATGCGGCGTTCAATGCGTAGACCTTGCAAAATTATATATGAATAAGTGTTTCGGCTTCAAGCCGGGTGCTTGGGGCAATGCGAAAGACTATTGGTTAAGCTTTGAAAAGCACCCTGAACTTGTAGAAAACTTCGTCAAAATTAAAAATACACCTACTTTCGTGCCGCAAAAAGGTGATGTTGTAGTTTGGAACGAGAATATTTCGTCCAAAAACAATTACGGTCACATAGCTATTGCAACAGGTGAGGGCGATACTACATATTTCTATTCCTACGACCAAAATTGGGGTTGCGAGGAGATGAAAAAGATTAAGCATAACTATTATGCCGTCTATGGCGTTCTTCGTCCTAAAAGTATTAAGAAAACCTACAAAACCGTCAAGGCTAATGGCGGCTTAAAAGCTTATAAGGCACTTGCCGATACTGTAGCTTCAACAGTTATTCCAAACGGCACAAAGGTTGAGTTTATGACATCTTCTGCCGGAAGTAAGACTATTAGCGGAAAAAAATATACAATGTCAAAGATTAAATATAACGGTACTGTATTTTATGTTGCTCAAACATACTTAAAATAAGCAATGCCCTCAACTCTTAATTGAGTTGGGGGCGTTTTTCACTTTTCTTCACATTTTTACAATACTTTAATATATCTATTTACCGTATGTTCCACCGTATTGGCTAATTATGATGCTTGCCGCCTTTGGGTCGGGGTTCTTTATGTTGATAGGGTATTGCAATTTTTTTATATAACTAAACAAAAAATCAACTCCTTAATTTACTTTTTTATTCTATGAAAAAGTCGGAGTTTTGTTAATCGACAAAATGATTGCAACAGTATTGTTTTGCCAACATAAACACTGAGTATTGTTTTGATATTCGGTGTTTTATTTTTATAAATTATATTTTGTTTTAAAATTATCGATAACAACATAATAGCGTTCATAGGCTCTTTTAACTGCGTCGTCCCAACTGATATAAATATCGCTTTGAGCATTTTTGCCGACAGTTTTAATAAGCGATTTATTATCCATAATTTTATCAAGAGTTGAGGCGATTGAATGTGCACTCTCCATACAAAGAAAGCCTGTTTTACCGTCCTCAACGCCCTCTGCGGCGCAACTGCCGTGAACCAAAAGGCTTGGCGTGGCGCAAGCGGCGGCTTCCCTTACAACAAGACCGTTGGTGTCAAAAGTGGACGGAAAAAGAAGCAAATCTGAGATGCCGTAATAGCCTAAAAGCTCATTTCTGTCTAATATCATGCCTGTCCAAATAACATAATCGCTTAAACCGAGTTTGCGAATTTTTTTCTTAATAGCGTTTTCATCTGCGCCGAAACCGAGCATAATAAGTTTGAATTTTTTGCCGTCGGTTTTAAGCTTTGCGCAGGCTTCCAAAATAAGTTCAATATTTTTGTACCAAATCATTCTTCCGGCGTAAATGAAAACAGGAATGTCGTTTGGAATGTTATGCTTGCGCTTGATAAGCGCAATATCATTGTCGCTCACATTTGTGACGGGTAAATCGCAACCGTTGGGCATAACCACATAATCACCGGTGTAGCCGACTTTCCTGAGCGAGTCAACAGTACCCTCGCTTGTTACCCAGACTTCATCGGCGGCATTGATATTGTTGAGCAAAAATTTGTATGCAAAATCTCTTGCAGGTTTAGTAGGCACTCGTCTGTCTAAATCATATTCGTATTTTGTATGATATGTAAGGACGGTAGGAATTTTCTTCTTCTCAACCACACGCCTGAAATAGTAACTTGTTGCAAGCGGAGCGTGAGAGTGGAGCAGGTCAAAATTCATATCAATAATAGCCTGGTGAAGCTCATCTTTAAAAGGCCAACCTATGCTGTAACCCTCTTTTGTCGGAACCCACCAGCTTTTGTATCTGAATATTTCATAATTGTATCTGTAGTCAAGCTGATTTGGGTTTTTAGGAGTAACGACTACTGCTTCACCTAAGTTTTTGTTTATTATATTTGCATAGCTTTGAGCCACATTGCTGATGCCGTCTGTAGTGGGCGGAAAAGCGTCCGTGCCGATAGCTATTTTAAGCTTTTTTCTGTTTTCCAAGTCGAATAACCTCAAATTTATTATATAATTGCTATTTAGTTTAGCATAAAAAACTTTAATTGTAAATAATAATATATTCTTGTTATACTTTATTTTATATTTATATAAAAATAGCTTGATTAAATAATTAAAATACTTTATAATATTTTTGTATATTGATTTGGAGGAATAGATTATGTCACAAACATATTCTGTTTCGCTTGAAAAAATAATTGATTTTCACAAGCTTGAAACGGTTTTTATGCCGAAATCGGCTGACGAAATTTTGATTACAACAAGCGAAGTAAATCGTCCCGGCATTGTTCTTACGGGTTATACCGACTATTTTGATTCGCTGAGAATTCAAATTTTAGGCTGGACGGAAATCGGCTTTATTCGCAGTATGGATGTTAGCGAAAGGGATGAGGCGCTTAACTGCTGGCTTTCTCTTCACCCTGCCGCTGCCGTTGTTACAAGAGGTCTTGAGATACCCGATTATCTTTATGACGCTTGCAAAAAGCACGGCGTTCCGCTTTTAAAAACGCAGGATGAAACTTCGCCGTTTTTAGCGGCTCTTATTGCTTTTCTTAATTCGGAGCTTGCGCCGAGAATTACAAGGCACGGCGTTCTTGTTGAAGTTTACGGTGAAGGTGTGCTTATAACGGGTGAAAGCGGCGCAGGTAAGAGTGAAACCGCTATTGAGCTTATTAAGCGTGGTCACAGACTTATTGCCGATGACGCTGTTGAAATCAGAAAGATTAACGAAAGAACGCTCAGGGGTAATTCTCCGAGCAATATTCGTCACTTCGTTGAGCTTAGAGGTATCGGTATTATCGATGCAAGGCGAATTTTCGGTATGGGTGCCGTTAAGCCGAGCGAAAAGATTGATATGGTTATGCAGCTTGAAGCTTGGGATTCTACTAAAGCGTATGACAGGCTCGGTCTTGATAATGAATATGCAAATATTTTGGGCGTTAAAGTTCCGGCTATTACTGTTCCGGTTACTCCGGGTCGTAATCTTGCCGTTATTGTTGAAACTGCGGCTATGAACAACCGTCAAAAGAAGATGGGTTATAACGCCGCTAAAGATTTAATGCTCAGCCTCGGTATGGACGATGTTCAGCCGGTTGACAGGGAAATTGAAATTTGGCAAAGCTGAGTTTTGATTTGAGTTTTGATTTTTGATTATATATATCAAATAAAGGAAATATAAGAGGTAAAACAAATGTATACAATAGGTATTGATTTAGGTGGAACAAATATTGTTGCATCGGTAGTGAACGATGAATATAAAATTATCGCCACATCAAAAACTCCTACAAATTCACCAAGAAGCGCTGATGAAATCTTTGACGACATAGCTGAAGTTTGCGAAGAAGCCGTTAAAAGCGCAGGTCTTACTATGGATGATATTGAAAGTGTAGGTATGGGTACTCCGGGTACTGTTAATGCAGACGGTATTATCGAATTTGCAAATAACCTTGCATTTAACAATGTTCCTGCAAGAACTATGCTTGCAAAAAGGCTTAACAAACCAGAAGAAAAAGTATTTATTGAAAATGACGCTAACTGTGCCGCTTTGGGTGAAGCTAAAGCAGGTGTAGGTAACGGCGCTAAAGATTTTGTTGCCGTTACTCTCGGTACAGGCGTAGGCTCAGGTGTTATCATTGACGGTAAAATCGTTAACGGTGTTAACTATGCCGGCGGTGAATGTGGCCATATGGTAATTGTTGTTGACGGTGAGCAGTGCTCTTGCGGTCGTAAGGGCTGCTGGGAGGCTTATGCTTCCGCTACCGCTCTTATCAGGCAGACCAAGAAAGCTATGGACGAATATCCTGATTCACTTATGCACAAGCTTGCAAAGGAAGAAGGCAAGGTATCGGGCAGAACTGCGTTTGACGCAATGCGCCTCGGCGATATCGCAGGTATTAAAGTAGTTGATGATTATATCAAGTATGTAGCTTGCGGTCTTATCAATCTTGTTAACGCACTCCAGCCGGAAATTATTTGTATCGGCGGCGGTATCTGCAACGAGGGTGAAACTCTTATGAAACCGCTTCGTCGTTTTGTTCAGGCTGAAAGATATTCTATCCACAGTAAAATTCAAACTAAAATCGTTAAGGCTGAGCTTGGTAACGATGCAGGTGTTATCGGTGCAGCTCTTCTCGGTATTGTAAAATAATTATTCGGTGATAACTTGGAGCAGTTAATTAATCTTTGTAAAAAATTTAATTGCAGGTATCTTGAAAACGAAAAAATGAGCCTTCATACCACTTTTAAAATCGGTGGCAATGCAAGGCTCGTTGTCTATCCAAAAAGTGAGGAAGAAATAAGCGAGTTTGTAAAATGCGCAAAGGCTGAAAATGTAAGGCTTATTGCAATAGGCAACGGCTCTAACCTTTTGGTAGACGACGGCGGAATTGATGCCTGCGTTTTAATTCTCGGCGAACCTTTTGCCGAAATTAAACTTATTGATGATGAAACGATTTATGCAAAATCAGGGGCTAAACTTATTACTCTTTGCCGTTTTGCATATGAGAATTCGCTTTCGGGTCTTGAATTCGCTTATGGTATTCCGGGTTCTGCCGGCGGCGCAGCGTTTATGAATGCGGGTGCTTACGGGGGAGAAATGAAAGATGTGCTTTATAAATGCGAGCATATCGACTCAAACGGTAATGTCGGAGTGCTTGAGGGCGAGGAACTTGACCTTTCATATCGCCACAGTGCTTATTATGATAACGGCTCGATTATAACGGGTCTTTACTTTAAACTGAAAAAAGGTGACAAGGCTGAAATTAAGGCTAAGATGGATGACCTTATCGGCAGAAGGAGAGCTAAGCAACCGCTTGAATTTCCGTCGGCAGGTTCAACTTTTAAAAGACCGGAGGGTTATTTTGCCGGTGCACTTATTGAGCAGTGCGGTTTAAAAGGCAAAAGCGTCGGCGGTGCTCAGGTTAGTGAAAAACACGCCGGCTTTGTTATTAACAAAGGCAATGCCACTTGCAGCGATGTGCTTAATTTGTGCAAAGCTTGCAGTGATAAAGTGTTTGAAGAAACGGGCGTTAAGCTTGAAATGGAAATCAGAGTAACAAAATAAATTGAGGTAAAAATATGGATAATTCAAAGGAACTTATAATTATTACAGGTGTAAGCGGCGCAGGTAAGTCGTCTGCTATGGCTTTTATGGAGGATGCGGGATATTATTGCATCGATAATATGCCACCTGAACTTATGACCACTTTTGTAAGTCTTCTTGCAAATAACAGTGAGTATTACAACAAGGTTGCAATGGTTGTTGATGTAAGGTCCGGTCACATTTTTGAAAAGATTATTGCAAGTATAAATGATGTTGAACAGTATGGTTACACTTCAAAAATCGTATACCTTGATATTAATGATGCAGAGGCGCTCAAGCGTTATAAACTTACTCGCAGGAAGCATCCGTTTGCCGACAAGTTTAACGGCAATATTCAAAATGCACTTGACTATGAAAAGGAGATTTTAGCTCCTTTAAGACTCAAAGCCGACCATATTATAGATACTTCAACGCTCGATTCAAAAAAGCTTCGTGAAAGGCTTACCGAGCTTCTTATCGGCGACGCTAAGGAAATTATGAATATTCACTGTATGTCATTCGGCTTCAAATACGGTGTGCCTAATTCTGCCGATTTTGTCATCGATGTAAGATGCTTGCCAAACCCTTATTGGAACGAACAGCTTAGGGACAAAACAGGTCTTGACCAAGAAGTTAAAGATTTTGTATTTTCGTTTGATTCGTCAAAAGAACTCTTAAACAAGCTTATTGATTTTCTCGATTTTCTTAACCCGCTTTATATTAAAGAGGGCAAGAGCCAAATCGTTTTTGCAATAGGATGTACAGGCGGCAACCACAGAAGCGTTGCATTTGCCGAAGCACTTAAAGAGCATTTTTCAAAAAAATGGGACAATGTTACAGTAAGCCACAGGGATATAGATAGAAGATAATGTCGTTTTCACAGCAAGTAAAAAATGAACTTTTAAAAAATGAATATGAAAACGCTTGTTGCGAAAAAGCCTTACTTTACGGAATGTGTATTTTTTCAAAGTCTTTTTCAAACTTTGAAATAGCTATGCAAAGCGAAAATGAAGATATTGCAAAGCTTTACGGCTCTCTGCTTGAAAAGTTTTGCAATATTAAAGCCGAAGTTAAAACTTCACCCGGCGGAAAAACGCACAGCATCACTATTGAAAAGAAAAGTGAGTGCGACAAAATTCTTTCCTATTTCGGTCATAACAGTGCAGGCAGTTTAAAAATCAATCATTCAAATTTTGACTGTGAAAATTGTCAGCACGCACTTCTTGCAGGCGCTTTCCTTTCCTGCGGTACAGTGTCCGACCCAAAAAAAGATTATCATTTGGAATTTACCGTGCCGTTTCTCAATCTTTCAAAAAGTCTTGTTACTCTTTTGGAGGAACTTGACCTTTCGCCTAAAACGACTAACAGAAAAGGCTATAATATAGTCTATTTTAAAGACAGTGAAGCTATTGAAGATTGCCTTTATATTATGGGCGCCGTTTCATCTATGTTTGATATGATGAATGTTGAAATAGTCAAAGACTTTAGAAATAAAGCCAACAGGACTGCCAACTGCGAAACCGCAAATATTGAAAAAACGGTTAAAGCAAGCTGGCAACAGAGCGCCGCTATTGAAAAGATAGAGGAGGCTAAGGGTCTTGATTATCTTAATGACGACCTTAAAGCTATGGCAATTTTAAGGCAGGAAAATCCGGAGGCTTCGCTCAACGACCTTGCAAAGCTTAGCGGTCTTTCACGCTCGGGCGTTAATCACAGGCTTAAAAAGATTGTTGAAATTGCAGGGCAGATTGAATGATAATCGGTTGATTGTATTGTTCTCTCCTATCGTCAGCATAGCTGACACTTCCCTCGTCAGAGGGAAGCAGGGCTTGGCTTCCTCTGATGAGGAAGCTGTCGGTTTACCGACTGAAGGAGAGATGAATATATTATAATAATTATATACATTTATAAAGGATGTTAAATATGTTTACTCATTTGCACACACATACCGAGTTTTCTTTGCTTGACGGTGCTTGCCGTATCAAACAGCTTGTGTCAAGTGCAAAGAGTCTTGGTATGCAGTCTCTTGCTATTACCGACCACGGTAATATGTACGGGGCTGTTGATTTTTATAAGGCTTGCAAAGCCGAGGGAATAAAGCCGATTATCGGTTGCGAAGTCTATGTTGCACCAAGGACAAGGTTTGACCGTGACAAGGTACTTGATAAGGAATATAACCACCTTATTTTGCTTTGCAAAAATGAAGAGGGATATAAAAATCTTATCAAAATGGTATCAAAAGCGTATACCGAAGGCTTTTATTTTAAACCGAGGATAGACCACGATTTGCTTGAAAAATATCACGGCGGTCTTGTTTGCCTTTCTGCCTGCCTTGCCGGTGAAATTGCGCAGTTTCTCCTTCAAAAAGATTATGACAGGGCGAAAAGCACGGCGCTTTGGTATGCAGACCTTTTCGGCGAGGGTAATTATTATCTTGAACTTCAAAATCACGGCTTACCCGAGCAAATTCAGGTGAATGAGGGGCTAAAGCGAATTAATCGTGAAACGGGTATACCTCTCGTTGCCACCAACGATGTGCATTATATTGAAAAGCAGGACGCTAAAATTCAGCAGGTGCTTATTTGTATCAATACCAACAAAACAATAGGCGACGATACAGGTCTTGAATTTCACGCAAATGAATTTTACCTTAAATCTGAACAGCAGATGAGGGAAATTTTTGCCGACACGCCCGAAGCGATAGACAATACCCAAATTATCAGCGATATGTGCAATTTTGATTTTGAATTCGGTCATACCAAATTGCCGTATTACCAAACGCCGAATAATATGGACCATTTTGAATATTTCAAAATGCTTTGCCAAAAGGGTATGAAAAAAAGGTACGGCGAAAATCCACCGAAAGAGTATTACGACCGCCTTGATTATGAGCTTGAAACGGTTGAAAAAATGGGCTATACCGACTACTATCTTATTGTAGCCGATTTTGTTTCGTTTGCCAAAAGCAAAGGTATTCCCGTAGGTCCCGGCAGAGGTTCGGGTGCCGGCTCTATTGCGGCATATTGTATGGAAATTACTGACCTTGACCCGATGAAATATAATCTTCTTTTTGAAAGATTTTTGAACCCTGAAAGGGTGTCGATGCCTGACTTTGACATTGATTTTTGTTATGTAAGAAGAAGTGAAGTTATAGATTATGTAACGAAGAAATACGGCGCAGACCATGTGGCTCAAATCGTTACTTTCGGTACTCTTGCAACAAAGGCGGCTATAAGAGATGTGGGCAGGGCAATGGGTATGCCGTATGCCGCAGTTGACGCCGTTGCCAAGCTTGTGCCGAATGATTTTCATATCACTATCGAACAGGCTGTTAATAAATCAAAAGAACTTTCAAATTTGATGAAAGAAAATGAACAGATAAACGAGCTTATCGAAACGGCTAAAAAAGTTGAGGGTATGCCTCGCAACACTTCTACCCATGCGGCAGGCGTGGTTATAACTCACGACCCTGTAAGTTCCTATGTTCCGCTTGCTGCCAATGACGGCGTACCGGTTACGCAGTATATTATGACTTCGCTTGAGGAACTCGGTCTTTTAAAAATGGACTTCCTCGGCTTGCGAACCCTTACCGTTATTGACGATGCAAGCAAAATGGCAGGCATTGATATTAACAAAATTAATATTGACGATGAAAAAGTGTACAGCCTTTTTGCCGGTGGGCTTACCGAGGGCGTATTTCAGTTTGAATCAAGCGGTATGAAGCGTATGCTTATGAATCTTAAACCGACACGCCTTGAAGACTTGATTGCCGCAACTTCGCTTTATCGCCCCGGTCCTGCAAACCAAATCGACACTTTTGTTGAAAATTCGCACAACCCAAGCAAGGTTAAATATCTTACCCCGGCGCTTAAACCGATACTTGAAAACACATACGGCTGTGTTGTTTATCAGGAACAGGTTATGCAGATTTTTCGTGAACTTGCAGGCTATTCCTACGGCAGAGCCGATATTGTTCGCCGAGCTATGAGTAAAAAAAAGCTTGATGTTATGGAAAAAGAGCGCACCGCTTTTATTTCCGGTTGCGAAAAAAACGGAATAGACAAATCTGTTGCCAATACTATTTTTGACCAAATGTCGGACTTTGCAAAATATGCTTTCAACAAATCTCACGCCGCCTGCTATGCTCTTGTTGCATACCGTACGGCTTATTTGAAATGTTATTACCCGGCTGAGTTTATGGCTTCTCTTATGACCTCCGTTTTGGACCAGTCAAACAAGGTTGCAAGGTATACGGCTGAGTGCAAAAGGCTCGGTATCAGGCTTGCTCCGCCGGATATCAATTCTTCTATGCAAGGTTTTACCGCAAATGAAAAAGTAATAAATTACGGACTTTTGGGTATAAAAAATGTAGGACGGGAATTTGTTGACGATATTGTTAGGGAGAGGGAAAACGGTGATTTTACCGACCTTGGCGATTTTTGCACAAGGATGAGTGAAAAGCACTTTAACCGCCGTGCAGTTGAAAGCCTTATTCGTTGCGGCGCTATGGACAGGTTTGACAAAAACAGACGGCAGATGCTTCAGGCTTTGCCGTCAATGCTCAGCAATATTGAGCTTTACAGGCAAAGAACGCAGTACGGTCAGTTTGACTTTTTTGCACTTGACGGCGATAACTCGGCGCTTACATTTGATTATCCTAATATTGACGAATTTCCAAAGGCAGAACTGCTTAAAATGGAAAAAGAAATGACCGGTCTTTACCTTTCGGGTCATCCTATGGATAAGTACGAGGAAATTTGCCGCAAAATCGGTTTTGCAAATATCGGCGAATTGCTTGAAAGCGCAAATGACGAAATGTCTGTTTATAAAGATAAATCTTTTGTGCGCACCTGCGGTATTGTGACCGGTGTTACGCTTAAACAAACGAGAAACGGCTCGTCAATGGCATTTGTAAATGTTGAAGATTTGTATGGTTCTATTGAGGTTATAGTCTTTTCAAAAACGCTTGAAAAGTATAATGAATATCTCTATGACGGCAGTATAATTACCGTTTCGGGCAACCTTTCGCTTGAAGAAGAAAAGGACGCAAAAATTCTTGCGGCGGGTATTGACAGTGCACCGACAAGCGCTGACATTGAAAGCGGAAAGTTTACTGAAAATTATCGCAAAACCGCTAAGTCTGAGCCTCACAAGAAAAAGAAGTCTGCCCTTTATCTTAGATTTCAAAACGAAAACGACAAAAATATTCCTCTTGCAAAACGAGTGACGGATATTTTTGACGGTAACATTCCGCTTTATTATTACTATACTGATGATAAAAGATATGTTCTTCAGCCGAGGGAATGCTTTGTTGAGGTAAATATGACGGAAATTAAAGAACTTAAACGGATACTCGGCGATGAAAATGTTGTTTTTGTGCATTAATTTATGACAAAATCGTGACAGCTATTGACTTTTTTTGATAAAAAATATAAAATATATTAAATTATGTCTATAAGGTATTAAACTTTATTATATATGGAGGACGATATTATTATGAAAACTATCGCAGTATTAACAAGCGGCGGCGACTCTCCGGGTATGAATGCTGCTATTCGTGCAGTAGTTCGTACAGCTTGCGAAAACGGAATTAAAGTTTACGGTGTTGTTCGTGGTTACAACGGACTTATTAACGGTGACTTTATTGAAATGGACCTTAGAAGTGTATCGGATATTATCAATCGTGGCGGTACTATTCTTTATTCTGCCCGTTCGGTTGAATTTGCTACAGAAGAAGGTATGAGAAAAGCTATTCGTACTTGTCAGGAGCACGGCATTGAGGGCGTTGTTGTTATCGGCGGCGACGGTTCTTTCCGTGGTGCGAGAGACCTCAGCGAAAGGGGTATTCCTTGCGTAGGCGTTCCGGGTACTATTGATAACGATATTGCTTGCTGTGATAATACAATCGGTTATGACACTTGCCTTAACACTATTATGGAAATGGTTGACCGTGTTCGTGATACCACCGAATCTCACGACAGATGTACTGTTGTTGAAGTTATGGGCAGGAGAGCAGGTTATCTTGCACTTAACGCAGGTATCGCTTGCGGCGCTACTTCAATTCTCATTCCTGAAGTTGATTTTGACATTCAAGAGCATATTATTGAGCGTATGGAAAAGACTCAGCGTACCGGTAAGAAACACTTTATCATCATCGTTGCAGAGGGTGTAGGCGTTGATGTTAACGACCTTGCTAAGAAAATCGAAGCTAAAACAGGCGTTGAATCTCGTGCTTGCGTACTCGGTCATATTCAGCGTGGCGGTTCTCCGTCTGCTAAGGACAGAGTTCTTGCTACTCGTATGGGTAACTATGCAGTTAAGCTTCTTATGAACAATATCGGTAACCGTGTTGTTGCCGCTCAAAAGGAAGATGTTGTTGACTATGACATTTTTGAAGCACTCAATATGAAGAAGTCAATCGATATGAACCTTTACAATGTTGCTCACGAGGTTTCAATCTAACAGAGTATAATATTCGCAGGGTAGGAGGGTGCTCTTGCCCTGCGATTTATTTTTTTCTTGACATTTTATTTTCAATTTGTTATAATCAACCCACTTTGACAACCGAATATAGGTCTTAATTGGAAACGCACATTCTCCGTAATGATAACGAACAACACATTTTATTTGAGTTGAATTTATTATTAAGGAGATTTTTTTATGCCAAAAACTAAGTTTCAAGATTTTATTTTCACAATCATAATGGTAATCGTTATGGTCTACGCAATGGTTTGCTACAATATCGCTTTTGACAAGGGCGTGGGCAACGACATTTTCCTTTTAGCACTTCACGAGCTTCCTATTATGGGCATTGTCGGTTTTGCACTTGAATTTTTTGCAGTAGGCAAGCTTGCTCAAAAAATTACTTTCAAACACTTTGACCCAAAGAGTACAAACCCATTTGTTATTACTCTTATGATTTCAAGCGTAACCGTTGCTTTTATGTGCCCGCTTATGAGCTTTATTGCAAGCCTTCTTTTCAGCTTTCAGGATGTCGCTCATATTGTGCCGAATTTCTGTAGAATTTGCGTTCGTAATTTCCCTATGGCTCTTTTCTGGCAAATATTTTATGCATGTCCGTTCGTTCGTTTCGTTTTTAGATTGATTTTTAAAAAGCAATTAAAAGAAGACAAATAAATAAAATACTTATTAAAATTCCGTCAATAATATATTTGGTGATGTTATGAAAAAAGCCATACGAATTATTGACGGTATTTTTGCGTTATGCCTTATTGTGATTTATTCTTTTGTCGCTTTCGGAAATTTTGCTTTGCCGAATAATATCAAAGCGTACCAAAACAAAAAGATTGAATACAAAAGCGTTTATTCGCTTAAAAACAGTTCGTTTTCGCAAGTCGATTATCAAAACAGCAGCAAAGTAAGTCCGAGCAAAGCGGAGATTAAACTTTTGGGCGTTATTCCTGTAAAATCGGTCAGCGTTACACAGTCAAAGACTAAAAAAGTCAATGTCAGCGGTGAATGTTTCGGCATTAAGCTTTACACGGATGGGGTAATAATTGTCGGCATTCGTGATGTTGATATCGACGGCGGAAAGTGCAACCCTGCCAAAGAAGCCGGGCTTGAAAAAGGCGATATTATAGTCGAAATTAACGGCAAAAAGATGTATTCGGCAACGAGTGTTACCGATATTTTAAACGATAACAACGGAAAAGAATATAAAATAACGGTTAAGCGAAACGGAAATTATAAACAGTTTTCGCTCAAGCCTGTTTATTCAAAATCGCAGGGGTGCTACAAGGTCGGTTTGTGGGTTCGTGACTCCACGGCAGGCATCGGTACTGTCACTTTTTATGATAAATCAAACGGTACGGTTGCCGCTCTCGGTCATCCTATAACCGATGTTGACACAAACGAGATTATGCCTATTTTGGACGGCGAAGCAGTAAAGGCAAATGTGACGAAAATTTATAAAAGTAAATCGGGTGAGGCGGGTTCGCTTTGCTGTGACTTTACAAACGATGTTATAGGTACGCTTAAAAAGAATTGCGACAGCGGTATTTTCGGCAAATTTACTTGTGATTTAAGCAATACTTATGAGTATGAAATTGCGTCGCCGAACGAAATTCAAAAGGGTGCTGTTCAAATTCTTTGTACACTTGATGACAGCCCAAAGTTTTATGACGCCGAAATTACTCGCATATCGTATCGTGAAAATCGAAAAGGCAAAAATATGGTTGTTAAAATTACAGATAAACGCTTGCTTGAAAAAACCGGAGGAATAGTTCAGGGTATGAGCGGCTCGCCGATTATTCAAAACGGAAAACTCGTCGGCGCATTGACCCATGTGATAGTCGACTCCCCCGAAAAAGGCTATGCAATCTTTGCACAGGATATGGCGTCGTCACAAACTCCGTATCATTCGTGACAAATTTCTTTAATATTTGATTTGAAATTTATCCCTCATTCGCTTCGTTGCTCCTCCTTTTCAAAATTTGTCGTACAGTGGTGCGTCAAATT
>UQEY01000044.1 GCA_900540235.1 uncultured Eubacteriales bacterium | reverse complement strand
CTTGCTTAAAGCTCGGCTTTTTTATTTTTACTAAAGCGTTTTTATTCCCCCGGTTTAACCGGGGGTTTATTTCTTTGCTGAAGACCAAGAAAAAGACTGCTGTAGCTACTCAGCAGTCTTTTGTTATGTTTACTGTCTGCAAATTAAAAAAGGAGTTTAAGATAAGCTTTCGCTCAAGGGTTTAGGGTTTGTTTATTTGGGGTAAAACATAATTAACAGACAGGGTAAACCGTATTAAATTTTATTTGATGATATCATATAAATCATCAATTTTTTCAAAGAAAAAGTTAAATCATTTCAAATATTTTTGTGCATCCTCTTTTGAAAGGTAGCGGCTGAGATAAATGCCGTTATCGAACTTGAAAAGAAGAATATAACTGTCGTTATCAATCTTGGAATAAATTGACGAAGCATCAAAAAGTTCTTTTGCAGTTTTTTCGTTTTTGATTACTTTTTCTTTTTCTTTATGGTAATAAACCGACAAGAGATTCTTTTCGCTGAATTCTTCACCGGTTGAATCAAGATAAGTTTTTGTGTTGATATTCTTGCTCTCAAACCTTGAAGTTGTAAGCGAAACATCGGCGTCAAATCCCATTACATCTTTAGCCTTAGCGGCATAAACGCATTTAAGAGAACCGAGCGAGGAAGTATCGCTCAAAGCCTCAAGTTTGCCGACAGATTTAAGATAAGCTATTGTTGAAGTCATACTGTCATAAATATAGAAAGTATTGTCACTTGCATAAACAGTGCCTTTATAATTGTTAACAGTATCGTCGTATTTAAAATTGATTGCACCGATTGGAGAATGTTTGAAGCTGAATAATTCTTTATATCCAACCGTTTCTATATCTTTAAGAATTGCGTCACGAAGAGCAGGTGTATTTTCAATTTCAGTCTTTGTAAACGCATCTTTTGAGATGACAAATGTTCTTGCGTTTTGGAGGGCGTATTTAACATCGCTTTCAATGTCAAACGAAGAAAAGTAGCTTGTTTCAAAGTTTCTGCTATTATCATATTTGCCTGAAACCTTTTCGTCTGCTCTTTTTGATGACAAAAGAAATTCAAGCTCGTCTTTATATTCCTTCGTTTCAGTCAAATTGAGAATCTCGTTTTGAACGGAAATGTCGGTATTATAAAACACTCGTGAAACTTCCTGACCCGATTTAAGGTGATAGAAAACAGTTACAGTTGGGGTATAATCACTGTCTTTCACTTCTTTTTCATAAGCAGACTTTTGAATTTTGCTTATTTCGTCAATACCCTCTTTTGTCGTAAATTTGCCGATAAATGTATTGGTTTCACCTTCTAAAGTTAAACCGTCAAATGCAGAATTTTCATAAAATGAATTATTGCTCACAACACCGCTTGCATCAAGATAATTTGATGTTACGCTCGCATATGATATTTTTTCAAAATTAGGAACATAAGTAGCGTAGCCGAATGCGTCGGTATAGCAAATAAGAATAACTGCCGTGCAAATCAAAACCGAAGCCACACCGGGAGCCAGGAGCTTAAAATTATGCTTAACACTTCTGCGTGAAATTGAAATTAATACAAAATACATTACAAAACCGCTAAGAAGCGCTGTGAGAACCATTGCAAATTTGCTTTTGGCAAGCACTTCAATATCGTTGCCTACGAGAACTAAAAAGCCTATTACAAAAAACGAAGCTTCAAAAGCGACAAACGAATTAATAAAAGGTCTTGAAGCGTGAAGCGCCGTATTTTCAAGCTTACGATTTAAAATCAATTTTTCGGCTATTAAAATAAATATAACCGAAAGCGCAAGCCAAATGAGTATAGGTAAAACATAGTCCATACCGCTCTTGGAATAATCATGAACACCATTATTTGAGTCTGAAACGATTAACGAATATTCCTCTTTAACCGGGCGATAACATGCATAATAAATATTGTTATAAAGCCTTGATTCCCCAAGCTTTCTGCCAAAAAATACAGGGTTTACAAGTGATAATTTGTTGAGCAGAGTGTTGTATGCCGAATAGTCGCTGCTTCTTAAAAATCCTATTGACTGTTCATATCCACGAAGGAAAATTTCAGCAACATAATTTATCGAAAAGATGATAAGGGTAGGAAACCAAATAACTCCTGCGCCGAAAATCAAACTTTCTGTAATTGTGTAGCAAGCCATCATAGATATGCTCATTAAGGAAAAACCAATCAACATATTAACAAAGTGCTCCAAAAACAGAAGCAAACCCTGATACAAAATAACATCTGCGTGTGAAAAATAATGAATATTTATTATTACATCGCACAAAACCGGCACAAACGCAGTAACCGCCATTAACGAAAATGATGCCAAAACTCTGTTTTTAAAATAAGTTTTCCTGTCAACCGGCGATGAAAAGAAGAAGTTGACGCAGTTTTTTCGCATAAGCTGATAATATGACACAAAAGCAAAAAGCACGCCAACAACTATCATAATAATAGGAATAATAATATACCCAAACATAGTTGAAGAAAAAAGGACAAAACGATATCTGCTTGTCGCCGAGGAAACAAAACCTTCTGCCGTGTCGCTGTATTCTAAATTAATTGTTGAATATGTGTTAATAACAAAAATATAAAAGCTAAACAAAAAAGATAATATGCTTGGAACGATTAATTTGCCGAAGCTTCTTTTTAAATCATTCTTAGCGGCAAATTTATCAGCAGAATATTTTGGAGATGTCATAATCTTTGTCCTCCATTTCATTCAAAAATACTTCTTCAAGCGAAAGAGTTACACTATCCATATGAATAGGACGAAGCGAAGCAAGTCGGTTATCGTTAAAATTGGACGGCACGATAATAGTTGCAAATTTGTTATCAATATTAATGCCCTTATTTTCAATTCCGTCAAAAATCGACTTGTCGATATCCCTGTCAAAAATAAGACGATATTTAACATAAGCGTTGCTTGCGTCGTCAACAGAAACATTCATTGCAAGTTTTTTGCCGTTGATAAGTGCAACATGGTCGCAAAGGTCGGATATTTCCTGCAAATTATGACTGCTCATAATTATCGAGCAACCCGTTTCTGCCATATACTCAAGAAAGATTTTTTTGCAAAGATTTCTTTTGTGAGGGTCAATGCCGTCAAATACTTCGTCAAGGAGCATATATTTAGGCATAGTTGAAAGAGCAAGAATAACCACTGCCTGCCTTTGCATACCCTTTGAAAAAGAGCCTAAGTTCTTTTTAGGGTCAAGACCCATAGCTTCTGTCATATTTTTAAACACTTTTGTTGAAAAGTTAGGATAATAATCTTTATAAAGCTTACCCATTCGCTCAAGTGAAGCACCTTTGATAAAATAAACCTCGTCGGGTACATAAAGAAGTTTTGAACGGACAAGTCCGTTATCAAATATATTTTCCCCGTCAAAGAGAATTTCGCCGCCGTCGGCTTTGAGAATACCTGCGGCTGTTTTTAAAAGAGTTGTTTTGCCTGCGCCGTTATAGCCGACAAGACCGTAGATTGACGATTCATCTACTGTAAACGATATATCTTCAATAGCAGTAAAACTGCCGTATTTTTTTGTCAAATTTTTAATCTCAATCATTTATGCCATCCTCCTTATAAATTTCATCTACAAGAGAGATAACCTCGCTTCGGCTTACACCCTTAGTTTTGCAAGAGGACAAAACCGACTTAGCATCTTCAAGCGCAGATGCCTTAACTTTACTGTTTCCGATAGGGTTTTCGCTAACAAAAACCCCCCTGCCCTGCGCCGAGTAGGTTATTCCGTTGTGTTCAAGTTCGGTAAAAGCACGCTTAATCGTGTTAACATTAATATTTAGCTCGTTTGAAAGTGCTCTGATAGACGGCAACTTATCGTTGGGCTTATATACGCCTGTGTTTATAAGCATAATTATCTGTTCTTTTATCTGCTCATAAATGGGCACTCGGCTGTGATAATCAATAAAAAGCACGGTTTCTCCTCCTTTTTGAGTGATAGCTGAATTAACAACTGTGATACCTTGGATATCACAGTTGCAATATAACACACTTTTATACTCTTGTCAATAGATTTTTTAAAAAAATAAACGGCAGAAATATCTGCCGCTGTAAATTATTACCATTTCACGGGTCGTCGGGGGACGCCGACCCCTACAAAAGTCTAAATAATTTAGATTTTTGTAAAGGTACTTTAATATCCCAAATTTTCATTAACAATAATAACCTTAATTCTGTCCTTATGACGCTGTTTGGCAGACACAACATAGTTACAACAAATTCTGTTATCACCGCCGCAGCCGTCGCAAATCATCGAGTCTTCCTTTGAAAGGGACATACACCTGCCTGTTTTATTGCAAGGAGTAGCAATATTGAGCCTTTCTGTATTTGCGGGCGCAGCTATAGTTTTAACCCTGTAAATTGCTTCATTAATATCCTTAACAATCTTATTTACGCCGACAATCATAATAACCTGCTTCGGACCGAAAACAATACACGCAACACGGTTAGAGTTGCCGTCAACATTATAAAGCTCACCGTTTTCTGTCACGGCGTTTGAAGATGTGAAAAATGTGTCACAGCCAAAAGCACTGATATAAGAATTCCTGAGTTCTTCACCCTGCAAGCCTGTTCGGTCGATAAAATCATAATCACCGTTTGCCATAAGTTCTTTTACGCCCGTTTCATCAAGCGTTACCGAACCGCCGCAGGAAACACTTTCACCCTTATTAATAAGAGTTTTTACAAGAGGGACTACTTCTTCTTTAGTTTCAACAAAATACGGTTTCATTCCGTTTTTGTCAAGATTTTCCATAACTTTTTTAATATCCATTTTGATTATTCCTTTTCTATCAAACCGTAATTTATTTTTGTCATAAGAATTCTTGTTACAGAATCTTCAATTTGGCTAAGCTCAATTCTGCCGTCATTAACAGCTTTAACTATCGCACGAAGCTGAACGCCTACATCTGTTGCGCAAAGCATATCGTTGCCTGCGATTACTGCCGCAACCGCAACTTCACCCTTGTCGCCGCCTACATATTCCTTAACGCCGCTCATACCGAGTCCGTCACAAACAATGATTCCGTCATAATTCATATCATTTCTGATATATTCGTGCATTTTCTTTGAGAGGGAAGCCGGAACACCTTTGTCAAAATCATCAATGATATTGTGCGAAACCATAACAAACGCAACGCCTGCTTTCATACCGGCTTCAAACGGTAATAAATCACGCTCTTTAAAAGAGTCCCAACTTCTTGTATCAACGCTTGAACCGGTGTGAGTATTTGTATTATTGCCGTAACCCGGAAAATGCTTAACACAGCTCAAAAAGTTTTCCTCTTTCATAGCGCTTACCGTTTTTGAAACATACTCAGATACTGCGTTTGCGTCCGTTGAAAAAGCACGGGAATAAATATAGTCACTGCGTGAATAAGGCACATCGGCGTCAGGCGCCAAAACAGTATTTATTCCGAGGTCTAATAGGAATTTACTTTTGTCCTTAGCGTCATCGATAACTGCCTGCCATCCGCCTTTTTGATAATTTGTTATGCCGGCGTGAAACGGCTCGCTTCTGTATTGGCTAAACTGAGAAACACGGTTTACTCCTCCGCCCTCCTCGTCAACTGCCATAAATGCAGGAATTTTTGACGCTTTTTGGTATTCTCCGATTTCCACTCTTGTTTGGGCAGGCGTTGAATTTTCAAAATTTCTTGAAAAAAGAATATATCCGCCAAACTGCCAACGAGCTATTTTTTTCAGCGGTTCTTCCTTTGGTATATAGTAAAGAAGCATTTGACCCACTTTTTCATAAAGGGTCATATTTTTTACCATTTCCCTCGCCTGCGCTTCTATCGGGTCTGAATATATCGGTTCAGTCGTTTGCTCGCTTTGCGTGGTTTGCGAAACGGTAGTATTTTCCTTGCTTGATTTTGAAAGCTTTGTATTATTTATAAACGCAACATCAAAAAAAATTGCACCTACAAGAATAACTGCCAAAACCGATATAATTATTTTAGTTGATTTTTTCATTTATATATCCCAATACTTTCTGTCAAGAGTTCTGAATTGAAGTGCCTCGGCAATATGCTCGCTTTTAATATTTTCACTGTCGTCCAAATCGGCAATAGTCCTTGCAAGGCGCAAAATCTTGTCATACGCTCTGGCTGACATGGCAAAACTGTCAAAGCTAAGGTGCAAAAGTTCGTCCGCTTCATCATCCAAAACGCAGTATTTTCTCGTCATTTTCGGCGTCATTTTAGCATTGCAGGTAACAGGCGTACCCTTAAACCTTTGCTGCTGAATTTTCCTTGCCTTGTCAACTCGTTTTTTTATCTCTTTACTCTTTTCACCCTCGGCTTTGTTTGAAAGGTCGTCATATTCAACCGGTGAAACCTCAACATGAATATCAATTCTGTCAAGCAAAGGACCTGAAACCTTGTCCTGATATCTACGCTTAGCCGTAGGCGAGCAGGTGCACTGCTTTGTAGGATGACCGAAATAACCGCACGGACACGGATTCATTGCCGCAACAAGCATAATGCTTGACGGATAAGTAAATGTTCCTGCCGTTCTTGATATCGTCACCACACCGTCCTCAAGAGGTTGACGAAGCGACTCCTTTGCTCTCCTGTCAAACTCAGGGAATTCATCCATAAACATAACGCCGTTATGAGCCAGGCTGATTTCACCGGGTTTCGGCGAAGCGCCGCCGCCCGTCAGTGCCTGAGCCGATACGGTATGGTGAGGAGAGCGAAACGGCCTTTTAGTCACAAGCGACTTACCCTCGGGTATTTTGCCTGCTATTGAATAAACTTTTGATGTTTCAAGCTTTTCATCAAAACTCATATCGGGTAAAATTGTAGGAAGCCGTTTTGCAAGCATAGATTTACCCGAGCCGGGAGGACCGATAAGAAGAATATTGTGACCGCCTGCTGCCGCAATTTCAAGTGCACGCTTAGCGCTTTGCTGACCTTTAACATCGCTGAAGTCGATATTATATTCATCCTGCGTTTCTTCAATCAATACATATTTAACCGGTTCAATTATTTTTTCGCCCGATATGTGAGCCAAAACATCTTTTACATGGTTTACCGGCAAAACATCAACGCCGTCAACCACACTGCCCTCGCACGCATTTTGAAAAGGGACAAAAACAGTTTTGATACCCTGCTCTTTTGCCTCAATAATCATTGGCAAAACACCGCTTGCCCGCCTGATTTCACCGTCAAGCGAAAGTTCGCCTATAAAAGCGCAATCATCAATATTGCCTTTGATTTGACCGCTCGATTTAAGTATCGCAACAAAAACAGGCAAATCGTACATTGCACCCTCTTTTTTAATATCGGCAGGCGCAATATTAACCGTTATTCTTGAAACGGGAAATTTAAGATTGCAGTTTTTTATAGTTGCTCTTACCCTTTCCCTGCTTTCCATAACAACAGCGTCAGGCAAACCGACAATATCGAATTTCGGCATACCCGAACTTAAATCACATTCAACCGTAACAGCAAATGTTTCTATTCCGTTTATTCCTAAGCTTTTAACTTTAGAATACATCTTCATCACCAAACATAATTATAACATTTAATAAGAATATTGACAATATATTTTAATAAGGTTAAAATATATATAACAAATAATTTAAGGGTGTGTTTTTATGAATAATAATGAACTTTATGACCTTTGGCTTGAAAAAGCTGTTGCCGACCCCGATTTGAAGGAAGAACTCCTTTCAATCAAGGGAAACGATGATGAAATCTTGGACAGATTTTACAGAGAGCTTGAATTCGGCACGGCAGGACTCAGAGGTGTAATAGGTGCAGGCACCAACAGAATGAACTATTACACAGTCGGCAGAGCCACTCAGGGTCTTGCAGATTTTCTAAACAAGCATTTTGACAAACCGTCAATCGCTATCGGCTACGATTCAAGAATCAAGAGTGAATATTTCAGCGTTGAAGCCGCAAAAACTCTTGCCGCAAACGGCATCAAAGTTTATCTTTACAAGGAGCTTGAGCCAACCCCTTGCCTCTCATTCGCTATCAGGCATTTTAAAACTTCAAGCGGTATTATTTTAACGGCTTCACATAACCCTGCAAAATATAACGGCTACAAGTGCTACAACGAAAACGGCTACCAAATGACTGACGAAGAAGCTGAGGAAACTTACGGTTTCATTCAAAAAGTAGACTACTTTGGCGGCATAAAAACAATGGACTTTGACGAAGCAGTCGAAAAAGGTCTTATTGAATATATGGGTCAGGATGTTATTGATTTATTCCTTGAAGAAGTTATTAAGCAGTGCGTTAACCCGGGCATATGCGTAAAAGCAGACCTTAATGTGATTTATACACCGCTTAACGGTACCGGCAATAAACCGGTACGCAAAATTCTTGACAGAATAGGCGTTAAGAAAGTTACGGTTGTGCCGCAGCAGGAAAACCCTGACGGCAACTTCCCTACCTGCCCGTTCCCTAACCCTGAAATTAAGCAAGCTTTTGAATGTGCGCTTGAACTTGCGAAGAGTGTTAAGCCTGACCTTCTTCTTGCTACCGACCCTGACTGCGACAGAGTGGGAATAGCTGTTAATGACGGCAACGGTGAATATCAGCTTATGAGCGGTAATGAAGTGGGCGCTATGCTTCTTAATTACCTTTTGTCGCAAAAGAAAGAACAGGGCAAACTTTCAGAAAATTCTATTGCTGTCAAATCTTTCGTTTCAACCGATTTGGCTGAAGTTATCGCTAAAAAATATAACTGCACATTTAAGAATTTGCTCACAGGCTTTAAATATATCGGCGAGCTTATCACTCAACTTGAAAAAGAGGGCAAAGCAGACGATTTTGTCATGGGCTTTGAGGAATCTTACGGCTATCTTGCAGGCACTCACGCAAGGGACAAGGACGCTGTTGTGGCTTCAATGCTTATTTGCGAAATGGCAGCTTACTACAAAACAAAGGGCAAAACCCTTATTGATGTTATGAACGAGCTTTACGACGAATTCGGCTACTACTGCAACACTGTTCAAAGCTATACTTTTGAGGGTGCAAGCGGTATGCAAAAAATGGCAGACATTATGGACGGTTTGAGAGTTAATGTTCCTACTCAGTTTGCAGGTTATAAAGTTACAAAAATTGATGACTATAAAACTTCAATTTCAACCGCAGTTGACACTAAAGAGGAAAGCAAAATCACTCTCCCTAAGTCAAATGTACTTGCATACACATTAACCGACGGCAACAAGGTTATCGTTCGTCCGTCAGGTACCGAGCCTAAAATTAAGGCATATATTACAGCAGTCGGCACAAGTGAGGACAACGCAAAGGAAATTGCGGATAAACTTCTTAAAGACGCCGATGAATTGATGAAATAAGGAGATATAAATGCAGCAAAAATGGGTTAAAGTGACTGCCATTATTTTGGCGGCGCTTATGGCTGTCAGCGGACTCGGAGTAGGTCTGGCAGCGTTTATAAAATAAACATATCAAAAACAAAGCCACGAGCAAATCAATCGCTCGTGGCTTTTATTTATCCCATCATTGAACTATTCTTAAAATGCAACTCTCTCATTCCCTCAACCTCGTCACAAATCGGTTTAAGGTTGCAGGCTGAGCAGTCAAAATTAATGCCTTTCATAATATGATTAAGCGTTTTGGTGATTTCGCTGTTTTTTTCAGCAATATTTTCAAGAAGTGAATAATCAAAATCTTGCTTATTGATAAAATAAGTTTTAACTGCCTTAACGCTTTCGTTTTCCAAAAACTTGCTTTCAAGCAGGTTGCCGACATTTTCAAAAGAAATGCCCTTTTTAATTGCAGACTTTGAAACTCTTACAATTTCTCGCTGTTCCTCGCTTGAAGTTCTAATCATATAGCCTAAAGGAAAATAATGGTACTTAACATATTCTATTTTACGGATAAGGTTATATGCCTTTTGCTCGTCGTCAACATCGTCAATCTCAATAATCGAAACTCTCGCAAACTTCCTGTCGTCTTTAATCTTTTTAAGTTCATCGCCGATAACAATCGTTTCGCTCTCGCCGATTTTTGAAGAAGTTACAAGGTTAAAACCGATGCCGTTAAGTTCAAAAGCGGTGTCACGACCGAGAACAATATGACTTTCGCCCATATCCTGCCAAGCATTTGACGAGTAAGGATATTTGCTTGTTTCACCGGTGTCAACAAGTTGCTCGGTTTTTTCTATAAGTTCGTCAAAAAAGTTCATTGTGATTATAAAATACCGATTTTTTCAAGTGCTTCGGTAGTACCCTTAACTATATTTGAATCATCAGGGAGCTTTGTAATATTTTTGCCCTCGATATCATAAACCGCAAGGTTAGAGTCAACCGGAATATATGAAAGAACAGGAATACCCTGAGTGTCAATAAGTTTGATAACGCTTTCGTCAGGAATTCGGTTTAAAATTGCGCCGATTTCATCATACATAACAAGCTTGTCGGCAACTTCTTTAATAGTATTGATAACCTGAGTACCTTTTTTGCTTGCGTCCGAAACAAGAAGAAGATGAGTAACCTTTTCCATAACACGGCGGTTAATCTGCTCTATACCTGCTTCACCGTCGATAACCACATAGTCAAAATCACCGCTGATAAGGTTAATAACTTCTTTAAGATATGTATTGATTTTGCAGTAGCAACCTGCACTTTCAGGTCTGCCGACAGCAATAAAAGCAAAACCGTCGGTTTCAACTATTGCATCAAAAATTTTATATCTTGCATCGCCCAAAAGTTCAATAGCCGCCTTTGTTTGACCGTCCTCCACAGTTTCAACAATTTCCTTTCGGATATCGTCAATAGTAGTTTTAACATCAATACCGAGAGCGGTTGAAAGACCGACAGCAGGGTCGGCATCGATTGCCAAGATTTTTTTGTCAGGATATTTTTCAACAAGAATTTTAACTATAGTTGCGCTGATAGAGGTTTTACCTACGCCGCCTTTACCTGCAACTGCAATGATTTTAGGTGTGTTTGCCATTTTTATATTCTCCAAAACTTAAAATTGCGTTAAATAATTAACAATCAAATTATATCAAATTGAAATAAATATTGCAATATTTTATACAAATTCTTTTAAAAGTATATATTCAATTACTATTTGTACTACAATGTGGCAAAACCGTCACTTCCCTCATTAGAGGAAAGCAAGAAAGTTAAGAAGACTAAGGTTGTGAAGAAGTAGTCAGAATTGAGTTTTTCGAGAGCGGGAGCTGTACGAGGGTACTGCCCCCGAGCGAAAGGCTCAAAGCACCCAACGATACGATTACGGTATCATAAGATACCTAAAATCGTATCGTTACTGCGTAATTGATATAAACAATTTTTTGTTTGGAATACTTAATTAGAAATAAATTTCTTAATGTTTGAAAATCGGGTGCGGTTATGGCTGCTTATTCACAACCGCAATTTATCACATAAAAAATCACGGTACAGATAAACCGTACCGTGATATATCATTATTTCAAAAGAGATAATTATTTGTCAAGGTTTGACTTAACTTCGTTGAGAACATCTTCAAGTTCCTGAGGAAGCTTATTACCGAACTTAGCATAAAGTTCGTCAACGCCCTTGAGTTCTTCCTTCCAAGCGTCCTTGTCAACATCAAGAATCTTTTCAAGGTCAGCTTCAGTCATATCAAGACCTTCAAGGTTGATATCCTTAGCATATGGGAGATAACCGATAGCAGTTTCCTGAGCGTCAACCTTGCCTTCGCAACGGTCAACAATCCAATCAAGAACTCTGAGGTTATCACCAAAACCTGGCCACATAAAGTTGCCTTCGTCATCCTTACGGAACCAGTTAACATTGAAAATCTTAGGAGCTTTGTCCTCGTCAAGTGTTTCACCGATTTCAATCCAGTGCTTCCAATAGTCGCCCATATTGTAGCCGCAGAATGGGAGCATAGCCATAGGGTCACGACGAACAACGCCAACCTGACCTGTAGCAGCAGCAGTAGTTTCTGAGCCCATAATTGAGCCTACGAATACACCGTGATTCCAGCTCTTTGACTGATATACGAGCGGAGTGAGCTTAGCACGACGGCCGCCGAATACGAAAGCTGAGATAGGAACACCGTTAGGGTTTTCAAATTCAGATGAAATGCAAGGGCAGTTAACAGCAGGAGCTGTAAATCTTGAGTTTGGATGAGCGCCCTTTTCTTCGCTTGTTTTACCGTTCCAAGGGTTGCCCTTCCAATCGATTGCATTTTCAGGTGGATTCTTGTCAAGACCTTCCCACCAAACAGTGTTGTTGTCAAGGTTGAGAGCGACATTGGTGAAGATTGTGCCCTTCTTTGTTGAAGCAAGAGCGTTAGGGTTTGACTTTTCGTTAGTACCAGGAGCTACACCGAAGAAACCGTTTTCAGGGTTGATAGCATAAAGGCGTCCGTCCGGACCTTTCTTAATCCAAGAAATATCGTCGCCTACGCACCAAACTTTGTAACCCTTTCTCTGATATCCTTCAGGTGGGATAAGCATAGCAAGGTTTGTTTTACCGCAAGCTGATGGGAATGCAGCGCAGATATATTTAATTTCGCCGTTTGGCTTTTGAAGACCGAGGATGAGCATATGCTCTGCCTGCCAGCCTTCATTCTTACCAAGGTAAGAAGCAATACGAAGAGCGAAGCACTTTTTACCGAGAAGTACATTACCGCCGTAAGCTGAGTTAACAGAAATGATTGTGTCATCCTCAGGGAACTGGCAAATCCATCTCTTTTCAGGGTCAACATCACATTTGCAGTGCATACCACGAACCCAGTCATTTGAATCGCCGAGAGTATCAAGAACTTTCTTGCCGATTCTTGTCATAATGTTCATATTAAGAACAACATAAATAGAGTCTGTGATTTCAATACCAATCTTAGACATAGGTGAACCTACAGGACCCATTGAATAAGGGATGATATACATTGTTCTGCCTTCATAAGAACCTGCTGCGATGTCATAAAGCATCTTGTAGCACTTATCAGGAGCCATCCAATGGTTTGTAGGACCTGCGTCCTCTTCCTTAGTTGTGCAGATAAGAGTTCTGTCTTCAACACGAGCAACATCGTTTTCAGCTGTTCTGTGAAGATAGCAGTCAGGAAGAAGCTCGTCGTTAAGCTTAATCATTTCGCCTGTTTCAACAGCTTCTTTTTTAAGAGCGTCGATTTGTTCCTTAGAACCGTCAATCCAAACAATGTTTGATGGTTTGAGGAGTTCTACTTTTTCGTCAAGCCAGTCAAGGAGTGACTTGTTAGAAGTAAGATTTGTTTCCATATCTTGTATTCTCCTTTGAAATTATTTACAAACAAATTGAACAAAACGGGAAAACGCTTAAAGTTCTCCAATTTCAGTTCTAACTAATTATACCAAAAATTATTGAAAATTCAATAGAACTGTTTAAAATTCATTAAAATGTAACAATAAGATTAGTTTTAGTTAACTTAATTTGTTATTTTTTTAACATTGTGCCGTTGCCAAAAGAAAATTCAACAACAATAAGTTCTAAATTATTTTTCATATGGCTTATCAATAGGCATTGTGGCATAAGCGTTCAGGCTTTCATCCGCAAGCGTACCCGCAACAAATTCATAATAACCCTGAGAAGCAATCATTGCCGCATTATCGCCGCAATATTTAAGTTCGGGCAAATAAAGCTGCCATTTGTGCTTTTCACAAAGCTTTTCGGCTTCTCTTCTCAACTTAGAATTAGCCGAAACGCCGCCTGCTATTACAATTTTTTTAAAGTTTTTATCTGTAGCCGCTTTTTCAAGATTTGTAATTAAGCAGTCAACAACGCTTTTTTGAAACGAAGCCGCCAAGTCGGCTATATTAATATCTTCACCCTTTTGTTTCGCATTATGCACGGTGTTGATAACGCTTGTTTTAAGTCCGCTGAAAGAGAAATCGTATTCGCTGCCGCTAACCTTTGGGTGCGGAAATTTAAACGCATTTTCATCCCCTTGACGGCTTATCTTGTCAATACTTATGCCGCCCGGGTATGCAAGACCCATAGTTCTGCCTGCCTTGTCAAGCGCTTCACCTGCCGCATCGTCACGGGTTTTACCTATGATTTCAAAATTTGTATAATCATTTACCGCAACGATATGTGAGTGACCTCCGCTGACAACGAGGCACAAAAACGGAGGTTCAACACTGCTTGAAATATAATTTGAAGCAATATGCCCCCTTAAATGGTGAACAGGCACAAGCGGAGTATCGGTAGCAAAAGCAAGACCCTTTGCAAAATTAACACCGACCAAAAGAGCACCGATTAAACCCGGAGCATATGTAACCGCAACAGCGTCGATATCGTCCATAGTGCAGTTTGCATTTTTAAGTGCTTCGCTGACAACACCGCTTATTGATTCTGCGTGCCGCCTTGATGCAATTTCAGGCACAACGCCGCCGTAGAGCTTATGTTCTTCAAGCGAGGTTGCAATAATATTTGATAAAACTTTTCTGCCATCCTCAACAACAGCGCACGCCGTTTCGTCACAAGATGATTCAATTCCTAATATTTTCATATTTTTGTTCCTTTGTGTATTAAATGGAAAATAAATTATAGTTTATCTTAACATCGGTTTCTCTCCTATCGACGGCGAAGCCG
>UQEY01000043.1 GCA_900540235.1 uncultured Eubacteriales bacterium | reverse complement strand
TCAAACACGGAATTTCTTTGGACGATGTAGGGGTCGGCGTCCCCGACGACCCGTTATCTATAAAACATTCACATAAAACAAAAGGGTCGCCGTTTGGCGACCCTTAAATATTGCTTGTTTACTTTGTATTTGACGGAACATAATCAAAACTTGATGCGTTATAGCCGAAATACTTTTCAACCATAGGTGTAAACTCGTCCTTATCGTTATAGTCGGGGCTTTTAAGTTCATAAATCGCTTCGTTCCAGTTATCAACTACCCAATCACCCTTTTTAAACATAAAGGCATAAGAGGTTTTGCCAAGATTGCCGTCAAGCACCTGATAGTTAGAAGCGGTTTCAAGCGGCATAAAGTTGAATTCATCAGTTACAACTGCGTCAATCTTGCCGCCGTCAAGGTCTGCAAGTGCCTGCTTAATTGTAGGATACTCCTTAACCGACTTAGCGCCGTCACGCACTGCGAAATTTTTATCAAGCGCAGCCTTTGAATTTTTACCGACAAAGCCAAGCTTCTTACCTGCGATATCATTATAATCTGAAATATTGTTGCCTGACTTTGTAACTGTAATAATTCTGTTGGTAATGATATCCTTAGTAAAGCTGTAGTCTTCGTTAACAGAGCCTGTATCCTTTTGAACAGCACCAATCATTGTGTAAGCAATGTATTCTGTGCCGTCCTTTGAAGTGTAAGCAGTGTCCTCACCTACTCTGTAATCTTTGTCAACCTTAACGAACTCATAGTTTTTAGTATCGTTTTTAACATTGTCATAAATCTTTTTGAAAAGGTCAACATCAAAGCCGGTAAGCTTGCCGTCTTTGCCCTTTGTAAGGAAAGGCTCAACCTCATCCGTATAAGCAATAAGCATAGTTTTATCGGTAATTTCGCTTGCCTCTCCGCTTGAAGAACAGCCTGCAAACATTACACCGATAACGGCAACGCACATAATTACCGCAATAATTTTTTTAATATTTTTCTTAACTTTAGTCATAACAATAACCTTTCTGTCAAACGCAGATTTGCTCAAAATAAGCTTCTTTTCAATTTTATAATATAAATGCATTAAAGTCAATAGAAAAATATCTTCTTTGATACTGTTGATGATTGACAAATCAGATTGATAAGAGTAAAATGGCGATTAGACAATTATTTTAAAATTAACAGAGGAAAATATTATGCTTACACTTGACAGAGTTTATAAGGCTAAAAGGGTTTTATCGGCTGTTGTAAGAGAAACCGATATGATTCGTGCCAAGAACATCAGCACTCAATGTGATGTTTATTTAAAGACAGAAAATTTGCAGGTAACCGGTTCGTTTAAAGTAAGAGGTTCTTATTTTAAAATAAGTCAGCTTTCTGATGAAGAAAAGGCAAAGGGCGTTATCGCTTGCTCGGCAGGTAACCATGCTCAGGGCGTTGCTCTTGCAGCTACAAAAAACGGAATCAAGTCGCTCATCTGTTTACCTGACGGCGCTCCAATCAGCAAGGTTGAAGCTACCAAGAGATACGGCGCTGATGTTTGCCTTGTAAAAGGTGTTTACGACGACGCTTACAATAAAGCTATTGAACTTCAAAAGGAAAAGGGTTACACCTTTATTCACCCGTTTGACGACCCTGATGTTATTGCAGGTCAAGGTACTATCGGTCTTGAAATCCTTGAACAGCTTCCTGATGTTGACGCTGTAGTTGTGCCAATCGGCGGCGGCGGACTTATTTCCGGCGTTGCGTATGCGGTCAAGCAGATTAACCCTAACTGCAAGGTTTACGGCGTTCAGGCAAGCGGCGCTCCATCAATGCAAAAGAGCGTTGACGACGGCAAGATTGAAACACTTGAAAGCGTGCAAACTATCGCCGACGGTATCGCAGTTAAAACTCCGGGCAACAACACATTTGAACTTGTTAACAAATATGTTGACGGTATTTATACGGTAACAGACGATGAAATTGCTCTTGCCATTCTTACTCTTATGGAACAGCAAAAGCTTGTTGCAGAGGGTGCAGGCGCAGTTCCTGTTGCGGCAGTTATGAACGGCAAAATTCCTAACATTGAGGGCAAAAAGGTATGCTGCCTTGTTTCAGGCGGTAATATTGATGTTACTATTCTTTCAAGAGTTATTGAAAGAGGTCTTAAAATGGGCGGAAGAAGTGCATACATCACCATTGCGCTTTCGGACAAACCGGGTCAGCTCCTCGGCGTCAGCAAAATTATTGCGGAAAACGGTGCAAATGTTGTTTCTGTTAACTATGACAGCACTGACCTTGATATGAACATTACCGACTGTTTCCTTAAAATCGGCATTGAAACAAGGAATTATCAGCACATTATTCAAATCAAAAAGGCTCTTAAAGATGCCGGATTTGAAGTAATCGACTAATAATATTACAATATAATTAACTATAGAAAGTGAGATAATAATTATGGAATATGTTTCAACTAAAAACGCACCGGGTGCTATCGGTCCTTATTCGCAAGCTGTAAAGGCTAACGGTTTGCTTTTTACATCGGGTCAAATTGCTATCAACCCTGAAACAAACACAGTTGAAGCCAAAACTATTGAAGAACAGACACATCAGGTTTGCAAAAACCTTACTGCAGTTGTTGAAGCCGCAGGAACATCAATGGACAAAGTAGTTAAAACCGTTTGCTTCCTTGCAGATATCAACGATTTTGCTAAGTTTAACGAGATTTACGGCACTTACTTCACTTCTAAGCCTGCTCGTTCTTGTGTTGCTGTTAAGGACCTTCCGAAGGGTGTTCTTTGCGAAGTTGAAGTTATCGCCGAGTTATAATCATTATATTAATTTTATGGGTCGTCGTTTTCGGCGGCCTTTTTTGTTTAGACAAGTAAAAAGCTCCCGTTAAACAAGGGAGCTTCTAACAAAGATTATTATAACACTTTATTTTATAACTTCTTCTTTTCATTAACAAAGAAAATTAATGAAACAACAAGAGTAATTGCTTCGGCAACAGGGAACGCCATCCAAACGCCGGTCATGCCGAGCAAAGATGAGAGCAGGAAAACGCTGCCGATAATAACAACGAAGCCACGCATAATTGACACAATGAAAGCCGGAGCGGCTTTACTCATAGAGCTGAAAGCAAGGGACAGGAAAATATTAATTCCCGCAAAGACGAATCCGACAAAATAGATACGAAGTCCTTTAACTGCATAAACAGTCAACTGCTTAATATGTTCACTGTTGAAAATATCGGCAATAGGGGTTGCAAAAATATTAACGACAGCAATAATCACACCGGCAAGGCAAAGGCAGGTGATAATACCGAGTTTAAGTATTTTATTAAGGTCTGCATTATCCCCTTTTGCATAGTATCGGCTGATAAGCGGCTGGGAACCCTGTGCAACACCGTTAAAAACAGAAACGGCAACGAGTGAAATATTGGCAACGACACCGTAAGCCGCAACGCCGACATTACCCACAAGTTTAAGGATAATCATATTAAACGCAATGGTAATTACACCCGAAGAAAGTTCGCCGACAAAAGCGGATACGCCAAGCTTTGCCGAATTGAAAAGCTTAACAAAAGACGGAACAGCAACTTTAAACGAAACCGTATTTTTCTTTGAAACGAAATGAGTAATACAAATAAGGCAACCGACAACAGGAGAAAGAGCCGTTGCGAGCGCTGCACCTGCCATACCCATACCGAGCGGAAACATAAGTACCCAGTCCATAACGATATTGAAAAGTGAGCTTACAACAGTTGCAACCATAGCGGTTGACGGGGCGCCGTCGTTGCGCACAAACGCATTGCAAACATAGTTATACATAAAAAGAGGAGCAAACGACATAAAAATTTTGGTATAAGGTGTGCCGACCTTAACTATTTCAGCGTCACCGCCGAGAAGCGAAACAATTTTATCGGGCATGGCAAAGCCGATTATCATAAATATTATGCCGATAACGGTTGTAAAAAACATTGCGTTGAAAAAGTAAGTATTGTCGTTTTCATTTTGGTTTTTAGAAATAGCAAAACGAATAGCCGAGCCAACGCCTATCATTGAACCTATCGCAAATATTAAATTGTACACAGGAAGCACAAGATTAAGCGCCGTAATACCGTTTGCGCCTACTGCCTGAGAAATAAAAAATGTATCAGCCAAAATATATGCCGACATACCTATCATTGCAAAAACATTTTGAGAAACATATTTTGCAAATTCTCTTGACGCACTTTTAGTTTTCATAAATTTCCTCTCTTGTATTTTATTATCTTTCGCTGATTTTAACATATATAAACACAAAGGTAAAGAGGAAAACAGCCCTTTGTTTTTATTTACTTAACACTTTTTTCAATAATGTTCATATTTTTTTCATACGCAGGTTATTTATGAACAGTATATTTAAGTCAGCAAAGGGAAAGGTGCTACATCCCGATGCTGATAAAATATTTTTCATCCTTACCTCCTCTTTTTTATATTGAATAAAAAGAATAGAAACACCGAAGTTTTTCGCTTCGGTGTTTTTATTTCAGTTAATTTTATCGCTTCATCGGGAGCGCCGATTTTATAATTCAATTTTTCAACAATTAAAATTCAATTTTGGTTTCTTTATATTCTTTATCGTGGGAAGTGAGGACTGCAACACAGTTTTCGTTATTATACATTTTATTGAGCCAACGAAGCGAAATCTTCATATTTTGAATATTATGTATAGGACCTGAAAGGATAAGTTCACTCCACGACTTTTCACTCACGCCGTTGTCACCTGCGATAACTGCTATTTTGCCGTTTTCCTTAACAACAACGCAAACCGAACCTGCCGAATGACCCGGTGTAAAAACTATTCTTACGCTTCCATCACCAAACAAATCACAACTCTTGCCGAAAGGTGTACGGGAATCGTAATTCATTTGAACTTCGTCAAACTCGACGCCTTTCCAAATATTTTTATGATACCTTGGGTTTGGCAAAAGCGACGCTTCAAACTCCTCTTTGGTAACATAAAAATGCTTAGCACCCTTTAAATCAACAATACCGCTTGCGTGGTCACAGTCAAGATGAGTCAAAATTACCGCATCCAAGTCTTCAGCCGCAAGACCCTGCGCTTCAAGCTGCCTTTTAACAGATTCGTTCAAAGTCATGGTAGGATGGCTTGAAAAATAAAGCGCACCGCCGAGGTGACGAAGAGCATTAATTGCACACTGCTCGCTCCAACCGGTGTCAACAAGCACATTTTTGCCCTTTATCTTAATCAAAAATGCTTTAACAGGAACTTCGCATCTTCCCTTTTTGCTTTGAAGAATACCGGTATATGCAAATTTGCTCTTTTTGCTTTCCCTATCGTGAACAGCACTTGACACAAGCATTTTACCTGTTTGAAAAATATCGATTTCAGCCATTTTACTACCCCTTTTTCGTAAACTTACTTATAAAATTTATTTTATCATAAATAAAATATATCTTCAATAAGATTTATACTAACATCTGTATTTGTAAAAAAGTTAAATGTGACAAAAAAGAAGTGATTTGATATAATATAAAAGATAATTAAAATTTATACTACACGGAGAAAAAACTATGAAAAATATGCTTGATTACATAGAAGAATACGGAAACTATTCGTTTAAAGAAAAGCCGTTTAACGAAATTGACGGTCTTATTTTTTCTCAACTTGTTTACACAGATTTTGAAGGCATAGCAGACAAAAAGAGTGTTTCGCTTTTAAAGGGAGCAAAGCTTTTTTACGCTATATACAATAATGAAGAAATAGAATCGCTCATATCAATAAGTCAAAAAAGCGCCTATCTGCTTCAAAGATGCAGTATGACAAAAAGATTTTCAAATGTTATTTTATGCGACTATATCAACAATGTAAACGAAGAAATCGACAAACAGTTTGCCGCAATACATTTTCTTCTTGACGACGGTTGCGATGTTGTTGCTTTTCGTGGAACGGATGTAACGGTGACGGGCGTTAAGGAGTCGGCGATGCTTTCGTATATGTTTCCCGTTCCGGCTCAAATCGAAGCGCTCTATTATTTTCAGGAAACTGCTATGATTCATTCGGGTGACATCATTCTTTGCGGTCATTCAAAAGGCGGAAATCTTGCCGTTTTCGCCGCCGTCAACTGTTCCAACTCGCTTAAAAAGAGACTTAAAGGCGTTTACGAATTTGACGCACCGGGCTTCCCTCGTTACTTTTTTGACAGGTACGACTATTGCCAAATTAAAAACAACATTCATTTTTACACTCCTCAAGGCTCAATCATCGGCAGAATGTTGTATCACGACGCAACGCCTACAATAGTTTTCAGCGAAAATTCAGGTTTAAAACAGCACCAGGTTTCCTCTTGGGAGGTTAACGGTGACAGCTTTAAACTTGAAGAAAAATTTGACAAATCTTCAGATTTTGTAAGCGACTACATAAACGAACTTATTGACTACATTTCCGACGAAGAACTTGAACTTTTCTTTGACACACTCGAATATGTTGCAACGCATATGGGAATTGAAGATTTTTATGACACAAAAGAAATTGATGTAAAAAAAGCTTTCAGTCTTATTGACTCAATAACCACTCTTGATGAAAATCAAAAATCGAAATTTAAGCAGATTTTGAAAAAAGTCATTGCCGATTTCACAAAAGAATATTTAAGTCAAAAAACACAACCGTATAAAACAATTTTGGAAAATTTAAAACTTCAAAAGCGTAATAAAGATGCAGAGGAAATACAAGCAAACGGTGACGAAAAAAATTAACACTCAGTATATTTTTTGTCTATATAGTATTGAAAAATCAAATTTAAGTGATATAATATTTTTTATGAATATTATTTTGTCTAAGACAAAAGTACATAGGAGATGTTTATAATGCAAAAAAAAGACATTGATTGGTCAAGCCTCGGTTTCGGCTATATTAAGACGGACAAAAGATTTGTTGCTCACTACAAGGACGGCAAATGGGACGAAGGTCAGCTAATTGATGACGATACCATTCAGCTCAACGAATGTGCAGGCGTACTTCAGTATGCTCAGACTTGCTTTGAAGGTCTTAAAGCATACACAACTAAGGACGGCAGAACTGTTTGCTTCCGCCCTGATTTAAACGCAAGCCGTATTGCCGATTCTTGCCGTGGACTTGAAATTCCTCCTGTTGATGAAGAAATGTTTTTAAGAGCAGTTAAGGAAGTTGTTAAGGCAAACGAAGCTTGGGTACCTCCTTTCGGCAGCGGTGCCACTCTTTACATTCGTCCGTATGTTTTCGGCGTTAACCCTGTAATCGGTGTTAAGCCTGCAGACGAATATGAATTCAGAATGTTCTGCACACCTGTAGGTCCTTACTTCAAGGGCGGCGCTAAGCCTATCACAATTCGTGTATCCGATGTTGACCGTGCAGCACCTCACGGTACAGGTAATATCAAAGCCGGTCTTAACTATGCTATGTCACTTCATAACATTGTAGACGCTCACCAAAACGGTTTTGATGAAAATATGTATCTTGACCCTGCAACAAGAACTAAGATTGAGGAAACCGGCGGCGCTAACTTCCTTTTCGTAACTAAGGACGGCACTGTTGTAACTCCTAAATCTGATTCTATTTTACCGTCAATCACCCGTCGTTCACTTATGGTTGTTGCTGAAAAGTACCTTGGTCTTAAAGTTGAACACAGAGAAGTTTACTTTGACGAACTCAAGGACTTTGCAGAATGCGGTCTTTGCGGTACAGCAGCCGTTATTTCACCTGTTGGCAAGATTGTTAACCACGGTGAGGAAATTTGTCTTCCTTCGGGTATGGATGAAATGGGTCCTGTTACCAAGAAGCTTTATGAAACACTTACCGGTATTCAAATGGGTGAAATTGAAGCTCCTGAAGGTTGGATTTGCGAAATCAAATAATTTATATTTAAAATTTGAGGCAGTCAGGTTTTTCTGGCTGCTTTTTTGCTGTTAATAAAAACGAAATACTGATTTGAACATCTCATTTTCTTATGTTTGAAGTTATATAAACGGTAAAGCGTGATAAATGTTTTTATTGACACATTATTTTTTATTGACATATTAATATAAATATGATACTCTAAATTATGACAAAGGGGTCTGCAAGACAGATCCCCTATTTTGTTTTATGGGGGTAACCAAAATGAAAAACTTAGGGTACTATAACGGTAAATATGACGAAATCGAGAATATGCAAATTCCGATGCTTGACAGAGTTTGCTGGTTTGGTGACGGTGTTTATGACGCTACTTATGCGCATAATCATATTGTTTTCGATATGGACGCACACCTTACAAGATTTTATAATTCAGCAAAGCTTCTCGGTATGAACATTCCGATAGAGCGTGATGAGCTTGATAAATTGCTCAGAGAACTGGTCAAGAAGGTGGACAACGGCGACCAATTTGTTTATATGCAGGTCACTCGTGGAAACGGACTTCGCGGTCATATTTACCCTGAAAATATGCAGGGCAATTTGTGGATTACGCTTACACCTTGTCCGGTTGCGGATACATACAAGCCGATTGATGTTATCACATACGAGGACAAGAGATTTTACTATTGTAATTGCAAAACGCTTAATCTTATTCCGTCCTGTCTTGCGGCAACCGCAGCCGACAGAGCAGGATGTCAGGAAGCGATTTTCCATAGAGGCAACATTGTTACCGAATGTGCACACTCTAATGTTTCTATCTTTAAGGACGGTAAGGTTATCACTCATCAGCTTGACGATATGGTACTTCCGGGTACAGCAAGAATAAGACTGCTTGCCTTTGCGAAAAAGTTGGGATACGAAGTTGAAGAAAGAAATTACACTCTTGACGAGCTGATGTCAGCAGACGAAATCGTTGTTCATTCAACAGGCTCTTTCTGTATTCCGGTAAAAACAGTTGACGGTAAGAGCGTAGGCGGAAAAGCCCCTAAAATGTTGAAAAAAATTCAAGACGCATTAGTTAACGATTTTGAGGAGCAGTGCAAGGTACAATGAACAAAACAGAGCTTACCAAACTTAATGTAGGATACAATCTTGACTGGCTTATGAACCTTGACCCGAGAGGGTACGGCGTTTGCAGAATTCTTTACGACGGAGCAAGCAAATATACAGGCAAGCCCTTATCGCTTAACGGTGCACAGGGACTTGTAAAAAATATCAAAAAAGGCGAAAAAGTCTTTATTTTAACCGGATTTATTCTTCTGCCTTGGAATGAGGCTGAAACCGACGGAATTATTTCATCTACTGTTTTTGCTCGTTTTGTAATCAGAGCCTTTGGTGCAAAGCCGGTTATGGTAGTGCCTGAACAATGCGAAAAAGCCATCAAGGCTATGAGCGAGGTTTTGGGCGTTAATGTTACTTATGATATTGACAACATACCCGACAACTCCATTTGCGTTATTTCTTTTACAAAAGATAAAAACAAGGAAAACGAGGAAACGGAAGAAATTCTTTCTCACGGTTTGCCTTGCGCTATTATTTCAAACGAAGCACCGGGCAGAAACAAAAACGGTTATTACCACAATGCAGTAGGCGTAAACACAACCGATTTTGAGGCAAAGTACGATGTGCTTTTCAAGGAATGTCAACGCAGAGGGGTTTATAATCTTTCTATCGGGGACCTTGGTAACGAGCTTGGCATGGGTACTATTGAGGAGCATATAAGAAAATATATTCCTTATGCCGAAAAGGGCGGTTGCAAGGCAGGAACAGGCTTTGGCATTTTGGCAGACACTGCTGCCGACAACATTATCACTGCTACCGTAAGCGATTGGGGTATGAATGCGCTTATGGCTTGTACGGCTTTTCTTTTAGGTGATGTAGACCTTTTCCATACAGAAAAAGAAGAAGCGGCAGTTATGGATGCTGCAGCAAAAGCCGGTATGCTCGATATGTACGGAGAAGCGAGGCCTTATATTGACGGTATCGGTAAAAACATTGTTTTGCCAATTATTTCACTTATGCGTGGATTGATTGAATATCCTCATACGGTAGAGGACAAAACTGACAAATGGTTTGAAACAACAATAAAAAAAGGTTATTTCAAATGATATATTCATTTTTACAAAACGGCGACGGCGCTGTTACTATACAGTTTGAAAACAAAATAAGCGAAGATGTCAACCGACGGGTTACCGGTCTTTGCAACACAATAGAGGCAAAGGGTATCAACGGAGTTATTGAGCTTGTGCCGACTTTTGCTTCATTAACTGTTTTTTACGACTGCACAATCATCAGTTCAAAAAGGCTGAAAAAGAAAATCAAAGCCCTAATAAATGACGGAGAACGCAGCGTTAAAAGCAAGGCTATAGTTTGGAACATACCTGTGTGTTACGATGACGAGTTTGCACCGGATATGGAAAATGTGTGTAACCACACCTCTCTTGAAAAAGAGGAAGTTATCAGGCTTCACACATCAAAACCCTATTTGATTTATATGTTAGGCTTTTTACCCGGTTTTGCTTATCTCGGCGGTATGGATGAAAGGCTCTTTACTCCGAGATTAAAAACGCCACGGCTGGAAATATTTGAAGGGGCTGTCGGTATCGGCTCAGAGCAAACAGGAATTTATCCCATTGCGTCGCCGGGCGGTTGGCAGTTGATTGGAAAAACACCCGTAAAAGTGTTTGACAAATCAAAAGAGTCGCCTATATTGTATAAAGCCGGTGACTATATCAAATTTTTCAGCATAGACAAGTCAGAGTATTTTGAAATAGAGAAGCAGGTAGCAAGCGGTACTTACACGCCTACAGTCAGCGAGGTTGAATTATGATAGAAATTATATCGGCAGGTATGCTCTCAACCATTCAGGACTTAGGCAGATTCAAAGTGATGAAAAACGGCTTTACTCAAAGCGGTGTAATGGACGCTTATTCAACAAAAATTGCAAACAAACTTTGCAAAAACGATATTAACGCACCTGTTATTGAAATGACGATGTTCGGTATAACAGCCAAGTTTATGAACGAGCATATTTTTGCAATTTCGGGCGGAATTTTTGATATTTCGTTGAACGACAAACCTATCAAAACAAACAAAGCTTACATTGCCAAAAGTGGCGATGTTTTAAGCATTAAGGGCGCCAAACAAGGGTTAAGATGTTATCTTGCGGTTGCAGGCGGTTTTGATGTGCCTTTATTTATGGGCAGTGCCTCAACAAATCTCAAAATAAATGTCGGCGGTTTTGACGGAAGAAAGCTTAAAGCGGGTGATGTTCTTAAAATCGGCAAGGCTGATAAAATTAAGAATATCGAAAAGCGAGAACTTCCGGAAAACACCTATAATAACATTGTAAAAGTAAGAGCAGTATTAGGTCCGCAAAACGATATGTTTTCCGAAAACGATTTGTTGTTGTTTTCAAATCAGCAATACACCGTCACCTCCGACCTTGACAGAATGGGAATCAGGCTTTGGGGCATTGCTTTGCGTGGCAAGGAAAAACTGGAAATCATTTCCGACGCAATTACCTTTGGTTCTATACAGATTACAAATTCGGGGATGCCTATTATTCTTATGGCAGACCACCAAACAACAGGCGGCTATGCAAAAATAGCAACAGTAATAAGTGCCGATTTGCCAAAGCTTGCTCAGGTTAAGCCAAACGATAAAATCATCTTTGAAATTATCGACATTGATACTGCCGAAAAAATAGCGATTAAGCAGAAAAAATATATAGATAAATTATTTTAGGAGTGGCTATGGACTATTCAAATATGTCGCCTCAAGAGGTTAAAAAGCTCATCAGAACAGGCGAAATAGATTATCAGACATCAGGTATGTGCAATGGCTACGCACAGGCTAATCTTTGCATTTTGCCAAAGGATTATGCTTTTGACTTTTTGCTGTTTTGCACAAGAAATCCAAAGCCTTGCCCGATTTTGGAGGTTGGCGATGTCGGCTCAAAGCAGTTTAAAACAATGGCGAGCGAGGGCGATGTTTGCAAAGATTTTCCAAAATACAGAATTTGGAGAAACGGTGTGCTTGAAAAAGAGGTTACGGATATAACAGATTATTGGCAGGATGATTTTGTATATTTTCTCATAGGTTGTTCCTTTAGCTTTGAAAGTGAGCTTTTAGAGGCTGATGTTCCGATAAGACATATTGAAGAAAATAAAAATGTACCTATGTTTAATACGAATATCGAGCTTCAACCGTCAGGTAAGTTTCACGGCAATATGGTCGTATCAATGCGACCTATTCCTAATGATTTGGTGGTTAAAGCGGTTAATGTTACCGCCTCTATGCCGAGAGTTCACGGAGCTCCGATACAAATAGGAAATCCAGAGGCGATAGGAATAAAAGATATTACAAAACCTGACTACGGCGACAGCGTGACAATCAAAGAAGGAGAAGTTCCGGTATTTTGGGCTTGCGGCGTTACACCTCAAAATGCAGTAATACAAACAAAGCCGGAAATTGCCATAACACATTCACCCGGTCATATGTTTATAACCGATGTAAAAAATATTGACTTAAAATATTAGGTAAAATAGTGTGAAAAATCACACTATTTCAAATTATATTGCCCTCAAAATTTGCCGCCGGGCATAATTTTGAGATGGCTAAAATCACCATTTACGCCTGTTCAGGCAACGCAAGATTAAGGTGATTTTTAATAAACTATTTGTTGCCTGAAAGGCTATGGTGATTTATATGTATAAAATTAACTTGAATTGCGATTTGGGCGAGGGCGCAGCCTTTGACAAGAAAATCATTCCGCTTATTAACAGTGCAAATATTGCTTGCGGATTTCACGCAGGCAATCGAGATATGATGGAAGCCACGGTCAAGCTATGCATTGATAACAATGTCGGTATCGGTGCACATCCGGGTTATCCCGACAAGGAAAATTTCGGCAGAACAAATCTTGATGTAACTCCTAAGCAGGTTTACGATTACACCCTGGCTCAATTAGAGGCATTGGGTGACATTGTTGCAAGTAAGGGCAAAATAGTTCATATTAAACCGCACGGTGCAATGTACAACCAAGCGGCTAAAAGCAAAGACCTTGCAGATGCGATAGTTGATGCAATTACAGATTACAACAAAGATTTAATTTTGTTGGCACTTTCAGGCTCACAAATGATTGAATCGGCAAAAGCAAAGGGCATAAAATATGCAAGCGAGGTTTTTGCCGACAGAGCATACGAGGCTGACGGCTCGCTTAGGGCGAGGACGCTTGAAAATTCAATGATAACAGACGAAGATTTGGCTGTTGAAAGAGTAATCAAAATGGTACAAACCGGAAAGGTTGTAGCTTATACAGGCGAAGAAATAGACATTGAAGCTCACTCGGTTTGTGTTCACGGTGACAGCGAAAAAGCGTTTGTATTCGTAAAAAAGCTAAACGAGGCTTTCAGCAAAAACGATATAGAAACAGTAGGTTTAATCGAGGCGATAAAATAATGAACCATCGTACTTATTTAAAAATTGATTTTAATAAATTAGAGCATAACTTTAACTGCGTACGCAACAAGCTTCCAAGCGACATCAAGGTACTTGGCGTAATCAAAGCTAACGCATATGGCAACGGAGCTGTTGAAATAGGAAAATTCCTTGACGACAAGTGTGATTTTTTTGGAGTTGCGTGTATTGAAGAAGCAGTTGAACTTAAAAAGGCAGAAATAAAAACGCCGATACTTATTTTGGGCAGAGTATTCCCTTTTGATATTGAAACTGCCGTTAAATATGATGTGAGGATACCGATTTTTTCATATGACGACGCAGTTATTCTTTCAAACGAAGCGGTCAAGCAGGGAAAAAATATGCCGTTTCATTTCTGCATTGATACAGGAATGAGCAGAATAGGCTTTCAGGTCAACGAGGAAAGTGCCGATATTTGCAAAAGCATAACCGAACTGCCGAATATATTTGCAGAGGGGCTGTTTTCTCACTTTGCAACTGCTGATGAAAAAGATTTATCTAAGGCTGTAGAGCAAAGAAATAAGTACAAAAAATTTTGTAAAATGCTTAGCGACAGAGAAATTGAAATTCCCATTAAGCATCTTAATAACAGTGCCGGTATTATGAATTTTGACGAGTATTTTGATATGTGCAGAATGGGAATTATCACATACGGTCTTTATCCGTCTGATGAAGTTGACAAGGGTATACTTGACCTTGAGCCGATAATGAGCTGGCACACAAAAATTGCGCACATTAAAGAGCTTGAGCCAAACAGAGAAATCTCCTATGGCGGCACATTTAAAACCGACAGAGTTACCAAGGTTGCAACTGTTCCTGTCGGCTATGCCGATGGCTTTCCTCGATGCTTGTCAAATAAAGGCAGAGTCATTATAAACGGCAAATATGCGAAAATACTCGGCAGAGTTTGTATGGACCAATTTATGGTTGATGTCAGCGATATTGAATGTGATATAAATGATGAAGTCATTTTAGTCGGTACACAAAAAAATGCTCACATTTCTTTAGACGAACTGTCAAACAGTGCATATTCCTTTAATTATGAGTTGCCTTGCAGAATACCTGCTCGTGTTAACCGAGTTTATTTTTATAACGGCAAAGCAGTTAAAGATGTCGGTCTTGTATAAAAATATTTTATGATGAACACTGTCGGAAAACAGACAGCAAAATTCACTACTTGTCTTTCATCTGCTTTTCGATTTTAAGTACAAAGTTTAATACCTAAATCACCATAAAATAACTTTGAAATTAGCCGTTTATCAGAATCTCTCAAAGACAATCAAAAAATCAAAACAAAGAAAAAATGCCCGAATACAGCCGTAAAAAGCAGTATTCGGGCATAAAAAAACTCTAAATCCGTATTATCTTTTACAGTAGGCTACTGCATCATTTGATGACGAAGAATATAAAAGGTCATTCAATCGGATTAAAGCTGAAATCCGGTCTCATATTCTATTGCTTCCTGTTATATACATTCATTGATAACATTTGATATATCGTCATTGATACAGATGGATTTATGCCGTATTTCAGGCGGACAGACGGGCGTTTCGACAATTTCTCGGCATTATAAATCCCTCCTGATGTATATTCTACATCAAGAGGGCTCTTTTTTCTATTGTCCAT
>UQEY01000042.1 GCA_900540235.1 uncultured Eubacteriales bacterium | reverse complement strand
AACTCGGCTCCCTCTGACGAGGGAGCTGTCAACTTTGTTGACTGAGGGAGAGAAACCAATGATATAATTTATAGTAACAATAAAAGCCTACTGTTTTGATTACAGTAGGCTTAATTCGTTTATTGAGCTGTTATTCTTCCCATTTCATAATGGTTTTGCCAAATGATTTTTGCGTATCTTTTTCAAATGCGTTTTTGATATCTGTTGTTGTACGAACTGTGTTAACCGAGCTGATAAGGTTACCGAGGTAGTCGATAATTTCAGGGTGCTTTTCGTACATATCAACCGTTTTTGCAAAGTCTTTGACGCCGCTTCTGGAAGAACCGAACATACGAAGACCTTTTTCAAGAATCATTCGGGTGTTGATAGGAACGGGGTATTCGCTTACGCCCAAGATGGAAATTGTACCCTCCGGCTTAATAAGACCGATAATCTGCTCAATGGCAATCGGACTTCCGTTGCCGCCGACACATTCAAATGCGTGGTCCATAGTGAAACCGTCAGGAACTTCGTTAACAAGGTGGGTTTCGTCGGCAAAAGTGAAGTCTGCAAGCTTGTCCGCAACCGTGCCGAAAACGACGATTTTAGACTGCGGAAAATGATATTTAAGGAAAAGGGAGGTGATATAGCCGAGGTTGCCGTCGCCCCAAACAGCTATGGTTTCTCTCCTGTTGTGCGCAATCTTGTCAAAGCGGGAAATTGCGTGAACCGAAACGGAAACAATCTCGGTAAATGCCGCAACTCTCATATCAATATCGTCAGGAAGCTTAACAAGCCTTTTAGGCGAAATTTCAACAAACTCCTGCAAAAAGCCGTCCATAGAAGAACCGCAGAATTTTGAAGAACGAAGATAGTTTTCAGCAATGTAGTCGTCCTTTTCGCAAGGTGCGTTAGGAACCATAACAACCTTGTCGCCCTGCTTAAATGTGCCCGACGGGTCGTGTACAACTTCGCCTACGCCCTCGTGAATAAGCGCCATAGGAAGCTTTTCGGCAAGCACTTTGGCGTCACGGGTACCGAGATAATATCTCATATCGGCATTGCAAATTGAAAGATATTTAGGTCTTACTATTGCATTTTCACCAAAAAGATTAATGTCCTCAAATGCAATTTCAAATCTTCTCGGTGCAACGAGCCTGTAAACTGTATTAATCATTATTCTCGTCCTCCAACAAAGACTTTGCCACTCTGAGGTCATAAGGATAAGTTATTTTCATATTATATGTTTCACCCTGAACGAGCGCAACTTTTTCACCCTTGATAACAAAAATCTTTGCAGCGTCGGTAAGTATGTCTTTTTCCTCGTCGGTCAATGCGGCGTAAATGTTTTTAAGCTTGAGCGCATTGAAAGACTGAGGAGTTTGACCCTGATACATTTTGCTTCTGTCAGGAATAGAACTTATAATTGTATTGTCGAGCGCTTCAACAATAGTGTCCGTTGCGGGAACAACAGTGTCGCAAGCACCGTACTGCTTCGCAAATTCAATGTTTTCTTCAATAATTCTGTTTGTAACAAAAGGTCTTACACTGTCGTGAGTAACGATAATCGTGTCGTCGTCAAGCTTGCCCTCCTGCTCAATATATGAAATTGCGTTCATAATAGTTTCGTTTCTTGTGTCGCCGCCTTCAATAACAGCTATTGAATCTTTTGCCGGAGCAATGTGCTTTTCAACAAGATTTTTTGTGTGCTCAACCCACTGCTTAGGGCAAAGAACTATAATCTTTTCAAACTGAGGAACGGCAATGAATTTTTCAATAGTGTAAATGATGATTGGCTTGTCCTTAACCGTAAGGTATTGCTTAGGTTTGTCGCCGCCCATTCTTGAGCCGACGCCGCCTGCTAATATTACTGCGTAAACCATAAATTTAAACTCCTTATATATTGGTTTTATATTTATATTATATATCTAAATTTTCTAAAATCAAGTGTGCAACTCGCTCGCTCGATTTACCGTCAAGGTCGTCAAAGAATTTGTTTTTAAAACCGTTAACTTTTTCCTGCTCAAAATCTTGATTTTTAACGCAAGCGATTAACTCGTTTTCGCTGAATACGATTTTACCCGGAACAAAGCTTTCAAAATCATAATAGAAATCTCTGCTTGAAATGTAATCGTACAAGTCAAAAGCGTAAAACATCATAGGAATGTCACGAAGCGACGCTTCAAAAATAACGCTTGAATAGTCGGTAACGAGCAAATCGGTAACGAAAAGAAGGTCGTTAAGCTCGTCCTCCTCACTCATATCAATTATGAAATCACTGTATTTTTCCGGTATTTCAAATCTTTCCTGACAAAACGGGTGAAGCTTAATAAGTATAGCGTATTCGCCGCCAAGACCCTCGTACGCTTTTTCAATATCAAATGCGTCAAGCGGGTAATAGGCGCTCATTTGACCGTTGCCCCTGAATGTCGGAGCAAAAAGCATAATTTTTTTGTTTTTAAGCTGAGGATACCTTTCATAAAATGAAATTTGAATGTTTTTTTCGTATTCCTTGTCCATAAAAATATCGGTTCTCGGAATTCCTGTTGCAACAACATTTTCATCGCTCAAACCGAAGCCCTCGGCGTAATGCTTTGCAATTTCTTTTGAACTTACTATTGCGTAGTCATACATTCTGTGGTTAGGGTCGGTTTGCTTAGGACCGCCTTTTTTGCCAAGCCTTGTAAAGCCGAAAGTTTTAAATGCACCGCAAGCGTGCCAAAGCTGGAAAAGCTTAACTTCATCTCGCTTTGTAACCAAATTAAGAAGCCTGAAATAGTCGTCAACAATAACAACTTTAGATGTGGCATAAAGCTTTAAAAATTTGACTATATTTTTAATTCTCCTGTGACCTGCCGGGTCGGAAAACATAAGAAATTTAAATTCAATATCGTCACGGTCCTTGATAAGGTTATAAACATATTCCGGATTGCCGCCGATTTCGTCACGCCTGCCCGACATAAATGCAATTTGATTTTTAACAATAGGCTTTTTAGAAAGGTGCTTATAATAAATCTTTGCAAGAAAATAAAGCGGCTTTCGTATGTTTTCAAAAAAATTATTCTTTTTAAAACTTGTTTTCATAAATGATGAAAAGTTAATCTTAATTTGAACAAATATATTTTTGAAAACAGAATCGATTTCTTGCGTTTTTCGCCTCGGAAGTATATCAAGTGCAGCCAAGAAGCCGTCAAAAACAAAATAAGGCAAAAGAACAACGCTCAGCGCTATTCTTAAAATGAAAAATATCAGTCTTATAACCGGCACGACAAGAACGCTCTTTTGAACGAAACTTTCGTTTTGCCTGTTTTCGGGGAATTGATGAATAACAAATTTGTTGTTATCGCAGTCAAAGTCGAATGAATATGTATTTTTTATTTTTTTTCTGTCGTCGATAAATTCACCCTCGTCAGAAAAAACGGTAACGCCGTCAAAACACTCGTATTCAATATATTTTTCGTCAAGCTCAATATTTTGATTTTCCGTCAAAACATTGGTCGAAACGGTAAACGGTACGCCGATTACTTCATTTTCGCCGTAATAAAAGTCAATTCTTACATTGATATCGTCATCGCAGGCGTAGTTATAATATAAGTTATCAAGCAAAAATGAATAAGAGCAAACAACAATACAAGAGCTGCTTTGCTTTTGCCTAAAATAATTGGTAACCAAAAACGGAAGCCGTCTTGTTTTTCCGCCGCATTCAAAAACAATCTTTGCCTTTGGTGAAGTGACATCAATATCAAAAGGGCAACTGAATGAAACAGATATATTAAGCTGATTTTTGTCTATATTCATTTTGTTGATTATCATTTTGCAATCAAACATTATTCTTTTAAAAGCTCCTTTGTAAATTCAACAACATTTTTGGTTGCGTTTCCGGTAGTTTCGCCAAAATACCTTTGCCTAAACGGTTTAACAAGTTCCTTTTTAAAATCGTTATTGTTTATCGAATCAATCATTTCATCGGTATTAAGTACAATTTTTCCGGGAACGAATGAAGCAAAGTTGCAATAAAAATCTCGGTCACGGCTGTATTCGTTAAGGTCAAATGCAAAAAACAGCATAGGAATATCAACTATAGAAGCTTCAAAAATAACACTTGAATAGTCGGTTATAAGCAAGTCGGTAACAAGAAGCAAGTCGTTAACATCGTATTTTGAAGTGAAGTCAATCATTCTGCCTCGATACTTAGGCGAGCATATCGGTCTTTCTTTAAGATACGGATGCATTTTGACAAGTATTACCCAGTCGTCGCTTATGTTTTCAAATATTTTATCGGCTTCAAACTTTTCAACCGGATAACGGCAGTTACCCATACCGCCGCCACGGAAAGTAGGAGCAAACAGCATAATCTTTTTGCCTTTGAGTTGCTCGTTTTCCTTGTAAAACTTTTTGCGAAAACGCTTTTTGTAATCTTCGTTTTCGAGTACATCGCACCTCGGCGAGCCGAGCGCAATTACTTTATTCATAGCAACGCCGAAGCCCTCCGCATAGTATGGAATAACCTCGTTTGAGCTTACAACAACATAGTCGTACTGCCTGTGGTTAGGCGAACTCTGCCTTAAATAACTGTCACGGCCGAGCCTTGAAAAACCGAAAGTTTTAAATGCGCCGCAAGCGTGCCAAAGTTGGATAAGCCTTACATCATCCTTTTTCTTCAAATAAGAAAGAAAATGATAATAATCGTCAACAAATACAACCGAGCTCGTTGCATAAAGCTTCAGAAATTTAAAAAGATTAGGTAAATTTGTTTCAAGTCCGCCTTTTTTGCAAAGAACATTTATTTCAATGCCGTCAATCTTAGTCATTTCAAAAAAGACCGATTTAATGTTGCCGGTTAATCTGTCGGCACGGTTAGACAAAAAAGTGACCTTATTAGGCTGAACTTTCATCCTTTTGTACGGCAAAAACAAAACGCTCATTACAACAGAAAATATCATTTTCGTCTTTTCTCTTTTACTGCTTGAAAAGAAATGCGCCAATTTGCTCTTTTTCTTAATCGGAATGATAATTTCCTTTTCCGGCTTAACTATTAAATTGTTGCCGGTGCCGTCGCTGAACAAAAAGTCAACTTTAACATTTTGGCTTTTGTTATTGTTATAGAAAAGAAAAGGTGCGTCAAATATACCTATTGCAACAGCTTTGTTGTCGTTACACGATTTTAAATCCATAGGCAAAATGCGGTTGTCGTTTTCACTGTAAAAGCAAGCCGAAATCCTCGGGTAGTAAAGCTTATTTCCCCCTGTAAGCTCAACTGTCATTTCTACATAATTGTTAGTTATGTTTAAATTGACTACTTCTATTTTATAGTCGTTCATATCAAACCCTCGTAACCCTAAAAATAGCCGTGTTGGTGCAAAGCGCAATACCACAGCATATATATCTTATATATAATATCATAATTTTGTGCGATTGTCTATGATATAAATATTATAATTTTATTACATTTATGTATTAAAAAACAAAACCACCTCAAAAAGGCGGTTTTTAAAATATATTAAGTTTTAAAAAAGACTGTCATATCTTATTCTTTCACTGTTTTTCTTCATAGTGCTTAAAACTTTGACAAATGTTTTTACTTCGTCATCGCTTAAATCACTTGCAAGGTCGTAGAAAAAATGATTTATTTCTTTTTTGCAGGCGTCATTAATGATTTTTGCTCCAGGGGTTACAACTACTTTTTTAAGCCTGCCGTCACTCGTGACGCTCTTTCGTTCAATAAGATTATATTTTTCAAATTCATTTAGTATAGCCGAGACGCTTGAACGCCCGATATCAAACTCTTTTTCGATATCTTTTTGAAAAATGTCTTTGCCCTCATTTTCGCAAAGAAAAGAGAGAATATATCCGTTTGAAGCCGAAAGCCTGCTTGGATAAACTTTTTTTTGAATGTCGGTAGCACTGTGCTTAAAAAAGTTTGCAACAGCGGTTAAGTCATAGCCTATTTTATTTGTGCCGAATTCATCCATAAATTACTTCCTCCAAAATATTTTACATTTATATTCTAAAATAACAAAAGCAATTTATCAAGGAAAATAATATAAATTTTTACTAAAATTTTGTTAAACTACTAATTTATTCGCATTGACAAGTTCACTTATTGTTGCTATACTTATTGAGTAGAAATATGTCGATTTAATTGAAGGTGCTAATTATGAATAAAAACAAAGTACATGTAAAAATCGGTGGCGCAAGCTATACAATAGTTACCGAAGATGAACCGGAATATGTTGAAACTCTTGCTGACGAAATCAGCGAAAATATGAGAGCGATTATTAACGCTAACCCGTCACTTTCTATGACACAGGCGGCTGTGCTCGTTGCACTTGACAATGCCGACGCAAGCAAAAAAGCTACTGCTTCTGCCGATAATCTTCGTGCTCAAATTAAAGATTATCTTGAGGACAGCGCAAGGGCAAGAATGGAAGTTGATGTTGCAAGGCGTGAGGTTGAAAGGCTTAATCGTGAGATAAGCGACCTTAGGGACAAACTTGCTGCAAGCAAGTAATTTCAGTCGAAAGAGAAACAGTATGAAATTTGAAATTTTGGCTCCTGCGGGAAGTATGGAGTCACTTGTTGCCGGTGTGCGTAGCGGTGCAAATGCGATTTACCTTGGCGGTAAGTCGTTTAATGCCCGTCGCAACGCCGGCAATTTTGATAATGAAGAAATGAAAAAGGCAGTCGAGTATTGCCACCAAAGGGGTGTTAAGGTTTACTTAACGCTCAATATTGTTGTGTCGGACGAAGAAATGAGAGAGGCATACAATGCGGTCAAAGACGCTCTTTCAAACGGAATTGACGCTTTCATCGTTCAGGATATCGGCGTGGCAAAAATGATTAGAGAACATTTTCCCACTGCAAGGCTTCACGGCTCAACCCAAATGAGCATTATGTCGCCTTCGGGTGCAAAAGCGGCGGAGCAAATGGGCTTTAAACGCATAGTTTTGCCGAGAGAGATGAGCCTTGACGAGATTAAGGAAATAAGGGAAAATACTTCGCTTGAACTTGAACTTTTTGTTCACGGTGCACTTTGTATGTCTGTTTCGGGTCAGTGCTATTTGTCGTCTATGATAGGCTCAAGAAGCGGCAACAGGGGGCTTTGCGCTCAGCCGTGCCGTTTGCCGTTTACTGCCGGCGGCAATGCTACTCACGCTCTGTCGCTTAAAGATTTGAGCCTTGTCGGCGAACTTGATAAACTTGTCGGTATAACAAGCCTTAAAATAGAGGGCAGGATGAAAAGACCAGAATATGTCAGCGCCGCTGTTTCAGCCGTAAAAAAAGCGATAGACGGCAAATATACCCCGTCCGACGAATTTATGCTTAGAAGCGTTTTTTCAAGAAGCGGTTTTACCGACGGCTACCTTAATGCGAAACTCGGCAAAAATATGTTTGGCACAAGGCAGAAAGAAGATGTTGTTTCAGCTTCAAGCAGTGTGCTTAAAGAAATTGCAAAAAATTATGAAAAGGAAGTACCGCTTTTGCCGGTGAATATTGATTTTGTCTGCAAAAACGGTGAAAACGCATTGCTCAAAATGAGTAGCGGCGATAAAAGTGTAAAAGTAGTCGGCGATATGCCCGAAAAGGCAATAAACAAGCCTATGACTGCCGAAAGTCTGACTGAAAGGCTCAGCAAACTCGGCGGCACTCAATTTTACGCGAACGAAGTTAATATTACTGTTGATGACGGCTTGATTTTGCCTGCTTCCAAAATAAATGAAATGAGAAGGGAAGCTGTTGAAAAACTTAATAAAACGGACAAAATCAGCTTTAAATACAAGGCGTTTGATGTTGTAAGAGCCAAGGCTAAAAACAGTGTCCCATATGCTACCGCTTCGTTTAAAAGTGCCGCTCAAATACCCGATAAGCATCCGTTTAAAACAGTGTTTATTCCTATTGATTCATCTGTTGAAGATTTTGTTGACAACCGTGCGGGAGTGGTTTTGCCAAGGGGTCTTTTCGGCATTGAAAACGAACTTAAATCGAAACTTGAAAAACTCAAAAAGGCAGGGGTAAACAAGGCGCTTTGCGGCAATATCGGTTCGTATCAACTTTGCAAAGATATGGGATTTGAAGTTTGGGGAGATTTCGGCTTAAATGTCTTTAACAGCGTTTCGGCAAATCTTATCGAGCGTCCGATTTTGTCTTTTGAACTTACTCAGTCGCAAATTAATAATATTAACGCACCTGACACGGGTATGTTTGTTTACGGTTATGCGCCGCTTATGCTTACTCGTAATTGCCCGATAAAGAATGATATCGGATGTTTTGAATGTAACGGGCACGGCTGTTTAACGGACAGAAAGGGTATGGAATTTCCTGTTATTTGCAGTGATTTTCCCTGCGTGGAAATGCTTAACTGCGTGCCGACATATATGCTTGACAGGCTTGATGAAATACACACCGATTTTATCCATTTTGCTTTTACTGTTGAAAATAAAAAGCAGGTGGAAAATATAATTTCACTTTATGAAAGCGGTGCGAAACCCGATTTTAAATACACAAGAGGACTTTACCAAAGAGGTGCACTTTAATGATTATTTTAGCTTCAAAATCACCGAGGAGAAAGGAACTTTTATCTTTTATAACAACTGATTTTACGGTTAAAAGCGCCGATGTTGACGAAACTTTGCCGCAGGGTATTACTCCCGATAAAGCTGTTGAATACCTTTCAAGAATCAAAGCAGAGCCGCTTAAAAATGAAAACGATATTGTTATCGGTGCCGATACGGTTGTTGCGCTTGACGGCAAAATTTTGGGCAAACCGAGGGACGAAGCCGACGCTTTTGCAACTCTTAGAATGCTCAGCGGCAAAGAGCACAGCGTTTTTACGGGTGTGAGCGTTATTAAAGGCGAAAAGATTGAAACTTTCAGCGTTCAAACCAAGGTTAAAATGTTTGAGTTGACAGATGAAGAAATTGAAGAATATATTGCAACCGCCGAGCCTTTTGACAAAGCGGGTTCATACGGTATTCAGGGCAAAGGCTCACTTCTTGTGGAAAAAATCGACGGTGATTATTTTAATGTTGTCGGTCTTCCGATAAGCAGGCTCAATCGAGTTTTAAAATTATTTAATCGTTAATAAGCCTATTTGTGTATTTTTTGGCGATTAGGTGTTAAAAAAGAGAATAATTGTCTAAAATAAACTTGAAAAATAATAATAAGTATGTTATCCTATATGTTGAGGGACAAACTGCATTTTTACTCTAAGTAAACTACGGGGCTTTAGTAAAAGTGCTAACCCTACTTTATTACTCACCAAATAGCAGTTTAACTGTCTATTTAATCGAAAGGAGATTGTTATGGCAGCAGATTTACATTGTCATACAAAACTTAGCGACGGATCTGTTGGCATTGAAGACCTTATTGTTATCGCTCAAAAAAGCGGTATTGATACTATTGCCATAACAGACCATGACTGCCTTGCAGGCACAGTAAGAGGGCAGGTTATCGGTAAGCGTTACGGAGTTAATGTTATACCGGGTGTTGAGCTTTCTGCTTTTGACAATGAAGCAGGCAAAAAGGTTCACATTCTTTGTTATCTTGCCGACACACCGGATAGGCTTGAGGGTATTTGCAAGCGCACTTCGGTTGCACGCAAAAGGGCAGGTCAAATTATGATGCTTAAAGTTGCGGCAAGATTTCCTATTTCAACGGAATTTATTATCAGCCACGCTTCAGGCTCAACAAATTTATTCAAGCAACATATTATGCACGCTCTTATGGACGCCGGATATACCGATAAAATTTTCGGCGACCTTTATGACGCACTCTTTTCGCCTGACAGCGAAACCAACCTTTTAGCTCCTACCAAGTACCCTGATGTTAAGGAAGTTATTGACGAAATTCACGGTGCAGGCGGCATTGCCGTTCTTGCTCACCCTGCTTTTCTTGATAATTTTGACGAGATTGACGATTATGTTGAGATGGGTCTTGACGGTATTGAGGTTTGGCATCCGTCAGCTTCCGATATGGAGATTGAAATGCTCGGCGGTATTTGTAAGGAAAAGAAGCTTCTTATGACCGGTGGTTCCGATTTCCACGGTATTTACGGTTCTTCAACCGTTACCCTCGGCACTTGCACTACCCCTGACGAACACCTTGACAAGCTTTTAGGCTACAAGGCAAAGAAAAAAAGAGCTATGCGCAAGGCTGAAAAAGAAGCGCTTGCAAAAGCTCAAAATGAAAATGAATAATATATAACTATCTTTTGTATGGCAAATTGACTTTGGTCAAAGGACATTCCTCCAACGCTGTTGGGGGTTTTTGTTTTTTATAGGAAATTGGTTGATAAATTATAATTTAGCATAACATAGGTTTCTCTCCTATCGACGGCGAAGCCGCCACTTCCCTCGTCAGAGGGAAGCAAGAACTTGGCTCCCTCTGACGAGGGAGCTGTCAACTTTGTTGACTGAGGGAGAGAAAAACTACAATGTGGCGTAGCCGTCAACCGATTGCAAACTATAATTTATCCTCATTTTCATTTCGATTTTTATTGTACTTGTATTTTATCACCTAAATTTAACTTTAGGTCAAGAACTTTTTGAAAATTTTTACAAAAAATAACGCAACACTTTCGCATTGCGTTAAATATAATTATTTTATTTGTCAAAAGATGGGTTGAAAGCGTAGTAATTCTTGCTCTCAAGCTTGTCGGTAACAAGTCTTAAACCCTCGCCGAAGCGTTGATAGTGGACTATTTCACGCTCACGCAAAAACTTGATAGGCTCAATAATGTCAGGGTCGTCAACAAGGCGAAGAATGTTGTCGTATGTCACCCTCGCTTTTTGCTCCGCCGCCAAGTCTTCGTTAAGGTCACCGATTGTGTCACCCGTAACGGCAATGCTGCCTGCGCTCCACGGAGCTCCGCTTGCCGCAGTCGGATAAACGCTTGATGTGTGGTCAACAAAATATGCCATAAAGTTCGGGTTGCTTTCAATTTGCTCCTCTGTCAAATTTCGTGTAAGCTGGTGCACCATTGTTCCTATCATTTCAAGATGACCAAGTTCTTCAACGCCGATGTCGGTAAGCAAACCTTTAAGCTCTGGGTACGGCATAGAATACCTTTGCGAAAGATACCTGAGCGACGCTCCTAATTCTCCGTGCGGACCACCGTATTGTTTTTAGATATAGTCTAAGCATAAAAATAAATGGCAAGATTGTTTTTCTCTTTCTCATATACAATATGGTCTACTACGGTGCGAAGCGCCTCGTTCTTAGAACTTTCGGCAACATCAGGCGATTTAATAATCTTTAATACATTCGACACTCTTTCTAAAAAATCATTAGGAATAGTGTCATTTTTCTTTTTAGGCTGTTTTGTTTTAGCTTTTTCGTACTCTTCGATTCGTGCCTGATATGTACGCTTTTTTATTCCGTATTCTTCGAGAGTATCAAAGCCTGCGTCATAAGCTTCACTTGCACGGCGAATTTTGTCTTTCTCTTGCTTAATCAGTTTGTCATAGTCAATATTTTCTTGCGGGTCGTTGGTTGTTTTGTATGTAATATCAAAATTCAGTGTTTCTAAACATTCTTCAATCTTTTCAATTACAGCGTTATTTGCTTTTGCTACCGATAAACTGTGAGATACTTTGCAAGTGCCCCTTGCGTATTGGTGGCACTGCATTGCCGGGCACTTTGTGTTGACATAAACGAGCGTAGCGCCGCAGTTGCCGCATCTTACTAAGCCTTTCAACATAAATTGAACTGGCTGTTCTTTGCGTTGATATTTACCATATCGTTTCTTTTGGTCGGCAATTTGGCTCTGTACTTGCTCAAATTTTGACTTTTCAATAATAGGCGAATGTTTACCCTCAACTATCATAACATTGCTGTTATCACCCTTGTAGCGTTGCTTAGACTGTTTTCCCTCAGGACTCCAACGAATTTTACCGACATAGACAGGGTTTTGTAAAATATATTCTACAAATCTATTGTCAGGAAGATTGCCACGCTTTGTCCTTATGCCCATTGCTCCTAATTCTTGTGCAATAGCTCTGTAGCCTTTGCCTGATAAGTAAGAATCGTAAATATACTGAACGATTTTAGCGTCTTTCTCGTTAGGAATGTAGGTGTTGTCCTTTAGGTCGTAGCCGAACGGTGCAATAGTCATTACTTCGCCACGACTTGCTTTCTCTGTCATACCTCTTGTAACTTCTTGTGATAGTCGAGTGGAATAATACTCATCCATAAATTCAATTATTCTTTCAATCAATGGAGCAAAAGGTGAATCGTCAATAGTTTCACTGACTGAAATAACCGATACATTAATCTTCCTGAGCATTGACTTATAAACAATACTTTCTTCTTGATTTCGTGCAAATCGGCTAAATTTCCAAACAAGAATAGCGTCAAAAGGGTGCTCCTTTGACTTAGCGTAACCAATCATATTGTTAAAAGCTTTTCTTTTTTTAACGCTTCTTCCGGATATGCCGTCGTCATAGAAAACATACTCGTCAGGTACTATGTAGTCATTATTCTTTGCATATTGTCGTATGAGTTTAAGCTGACTGTCAGGAGAATATTCGTCCTGCCTGTCATCAGATACTCTGATGTATGCCGCCGCATATTTCATTTAATCACTTCCAGTTAAATTTAGATTTTCACTAATAAGTGTTTAATTTGCCTTTAATAATAAGAATTAAAACGATAGTAGATATTATAGGTGCTGGTAAATATAAGAAAAATTTCAAATAAATATTTTCTATATATCCTATTGATGTAAAATAGAAAGCCGTACAAGCTAAATAAATGATAAATATTATCGCTATAAACAACAAGTAGGCAAAAGATGAAAAGAAATCTTTGAAATTTCTAAATGTCAGAATAGCAATAATAATCAAGACTTCAATAATATAAATTATAATAAATATAATACAAAAAAATGCAATGATTCGCTCTGGTATAGTTAAATTAGAATTTTCATTTATTATGGTTGTAGTTTCTTCTGTTTTATATTCGGTTGTAGTTTCAATATATTCTGAATCGTTAGGTGCGTTTTTATCTAAAAAGTTTTTATACAATTTAGTTTGCTTTTGAATTTCGTTATATTTATCTTTATCAATATATTTTTCATAATTAGGTAATGAGGCAATGACTTTGTTATTTAACGAAACCAATTCATTATAAAGTTCATCATTACATGCTCCGTTTTCACTTATTTGTTTCCTGGCAGAGGAATAGTAGTTATTAAGCTTTTCGTAGTTATTTAGATATTCTTGTACCCAGTCTTTGATTTTTGCTTTGTTGCATAAGGAATCAAAATCAATATTATCATTATTGCTGCTGATTTTTGTGCTATCTTCAACGATTATTGTTGCAAATGTTTCTGTTTCGGTATTAGAATTAATTTCATTGGTAGTTGTTTCTTCATAATTATAAAAATTTTCGGTGCTTTTTTCATTATTATCAAAATCATAAGGACAAGTACCGTTATCGTGCTGATGAGCAGGATAGCCGTGGTGGTAGTGATATTCGCCTGATGAACGGTCATAATGTCCGCCGGCTGAATCTGTTTTTCCGGGATGAGCAAAAACTACAACACATGAGCCTAAAATTATAGCAACTATTGATATTAATACTAAACCGATTTTTAGTTCTTTTTTCATTTTTAACCCTCATTATATTGTTTTATAAAATCTTCAAAATTAGAAAACACTTGTTTTTCTATTTTATTTGTTAAAAATTTATTTCTTTTATATAAAATTTCCATACGCTGTGCTCTGTAGGTTGCAGATTCGTAGGAAATGTTACAAATTTTCGATATCTCACTTGCAGTATGTAAATTAAGTCCCCAAAGAACGCAAGCCGGTGCAAGCAGTCTTGCAGCAAACATATCCGCTTCGATTTCTTCGTCTGGCTTTTCAAAAGTTTTGCCATTCCGATTAAGAGGTGAAATGTGCCCTAAAAATATATGCCCAAGTTCGTGAGCAATCGTAAACCTGATTCTTTGCGTAGACATATTATCATCAATCACAATATACCATTTATTTTTTGCAAGTATACTCATTCCTATTTGTTTATCTTTAAGAATGTTGCAATCACTGTTTTTTACAATTTTTATGCCGGACTTTTTAGCGATTTCCGTTACTCTAACTGGTAATTGCTTAACATTATAGTCTAAGAGAATTTGCCAGGTAGCGTTGCGAACATTTTTGTATTTTCCATAATTCATAATTCATCACCACAAATATTCTAAATGTTCGTAGTGCTGAATTATACAGGTAAATATTGGTAATTATTTATCTTCGCTATAGTTTTTGGCGTTTTCTAAATTTTCTATATCCTGACTTGAAAGTTTGATTTTTTTAGAATTACTTCGAGCAGCCATAGGATATTCATATACATTTGCTGAATTACTACTAATTCCGAGTAGCGTGTTTACAGCCTCTTGCATTTCAGGTTTATTACGGTATGCGGTTACTAATTCTTTTTCAATATTTGTTAATGTAAATGTTTCTTCGTCATTATCATCATAACCGGCAATAACACTTGGTGAAATTCTAAGTATTTGAGAGAGAAGTGCTATTTTATCTCTACCCATATTTGCGATATTTCCCGATTCCCAACGAGAAACAGTAGCTTCACTTACTCCTACATAATTTGCAACATCTTTTTGACTTAGATTAAGTTCTTTTCTTCTGTTTTTCAAAATATCTTTTGTTGCCATTTTATTCCTCTTTTCTTTAAGAATAATATAATTATATATAAAGAATTGCAAAAAAGCAATAAAAACTTGCAAATAAGAAAGAAAATTGCAAAAAACTATTGACTTACGGAAAAGTAAGTGTTATATTGTACTTACGGAAACGCAAGAAAAGGAGCTTTTATTATGTTTAAATCAAATCGTTTAAAGGGAATAATGGCTGAAAATGAAATGAGTCAAGCTATGCTTGCAGATAAATTAGGAATAAGCGAATCCTCTGTTACACGCAAAATGAGGGGTGAAACAGAATTTAATCGTAACGAAATAAAAATGATTAAGGCTTTGTTTAATTTATCTGCAAATGAAGTTGACTCAATTTTTTTTGCTTAAAAACTTACGAAAACGCAATATTTTTACTAACACTTAATCAAGGCAGCAGGGTGCAGGTTTTAAAAATAAAATTCATTTGATACTCCGAACATATTCATTCAAAAACCGAAAAGCTATCAGACCAATCAAGGCATGTACTTTTTGTCTTTTTCAAAGTTATCCTGTTTTTCTCCTCTTGAAATATATTAATTTGCGATAGTTAGCTCTGCTGTCTTGATTAAGTGTTAGTGATTTAGTGAAGTGATAAGGACAAAACAAATCATCATATTTTTACTGAGGTGATGAAATGGCACGAAAAGAATTAACAGCCACCGTCAGCGTTATTTTGGAAGACGGCACGATTAAGCCGTGGGAAGAAATGACACCTGACGATATCAAACGAATGAGGGCGAATATGAAAGCAAGGCTTGAAAGGAATATGAGCCGATACTTTTCAGCTCACCCGGAAGAGTTCGCAAAGTTATAAGGTTAAAAGAAAGGAAGTGAAAAAATGTACAGAATTCTTATATTACTTGCAATACTCGGCTTGCTGCTTTTGCTATTTTGCGGCGGCGCATATTGGTCCGATATACCGGAAAAAGAGCAGCAGGCAAAAGAAAAAAGCCGCTCCTAAGAGCGACTATGAGAGAAAATGCAGATATATTTTCTCGGA
>UQEY01000041.1 GCA_900540235.1 uncultured Eubacteriales bacterium | reverse complement strand
TCCCCGAATACAGACTATCGTAGGGGCGAATATCATTCGCCCGCATACAATGTGGCGCCAGCCGTCAACCTCTTTTCAATACAAAATTTGACGCACCACCGTACGACAAATTTTGAAAAGGAGGAGCAACGAAGTGAATGAGGGATGAATTTCAAATTATATATTAAAGAAATTCATCACGAGTGATACGGAGTTTGTGACGACGCAAATTATAATTTACATCACAAAACAAAAAACCGATGCGAATGGCATCGGTTTTTGTTGTATATTAAGTTTAGAACAAACCTGTTTTTTCAATCTTCTTTTCAAAGAAGCGCATTGGCTTACGGAACAAGAATCTAAAGAGTGTACCGATAAGAAGACCGATTGCAAAGTAAACAAAGAGTTTGCCAAGGCATATCCAATAGTTATTGCCGTATGTACCGCAAACACATTCTCTGAATGCGTCGATAACGAATGTATATGGAAGATACGGGTTTATCATTCTGAAAAACTTAGGTGTTACATCTATCGGGAATGTACCGCCGCAGCCGCCAAGCTGAACTACGAGCATAATAACAGCGACAGCCTTGCCGATATCGCCCCAAGCGGCAACAAGCGAATAGATGAAAAATGTGAATACAAACGAAGCACACAAACCCGCAAAAATAAACATTACAGGGTGATAGCACTGTATTTTTAAGAAATAAAGGTCACCGAGGCAAATGATAAGACCTTGAACAAGACCGAATGTGAGGAAGATAAGCGACCTGCCGAAATATTCGTGTCGAGGTTTAATATTGCCGAGTTCTTTTTTATTTGAAACCTTGGGGCTAATAAGAGCAACAAGAATGATTGCGCCGACCCAAAGAGCAAGTGTGCTGTAGAACGGAGCCATAGCCGAGCCGTAATTGTCAAGGCCGTAAACCTTTTCGGTGTCAACTTTGACAGGGCAGGCAATAAATTCGCCGAGTTCATCCGAATTATTATCGCTGAGGTTAACAAGAGTATTAACAAGCTCGCTGTCACTTAAACCGTTAAGCTTTTTTGATAGGTTTTCGAGTTGAGTTGAACAACTTGAAATAAGCGAATGAAGCGAAGTTAAAAGGTCATCGCCCGATTTAACGGAAGCGTTAAGAGATTTAACAAGCGCATTCATTTGAGGGGTTTGCTTTTCGACTGTTGTGAGCATATTTGATACATCAAAAAGCACATCCAAAAGGCTGTCAACCGTGTTGTTAAGTGCAGGTTTAATTTTGTTTGTATAGCTTTCGCTTACTGCATAAATATCGTCGGAAACATCATAAAGCTTATCTGCAATAGCGCTGACATCCTCTGATACATTTGAATTCAGAACTGCATTTAATTGCGTTTGAATATCACTTAATTTACTGTCTGCTTTTTTAAGTTTTGTTATTGCAATGTCAACAGATTTTAACGATTTCGGAAGATTACGGTTAACTTTGTCGAGTGCGTCAATAATCTTTTGAAGTTCAGTTCTTGTTTGCGTAGTTTTTGAAAGAACTTTATTAATTTCAACCACACTTTTTTTAGTAGTTGAATCATTAATATTGTTAAGCTTTTCAGCAGCATTATCAAGCTTTGTTGTGCCCTGAGAAAGTACCTCGTCAACAGTGGAAGTAATTGTGTCAACGCTTGTTTCTGCAACTTTTACAGCGTCCTGAGTGCTTTCAACAGCCGTTTGACCGTCGGCAAGAACATCATTCAAATTAAGTTCTTCAAGCGATTTATTTAAGTCCTCGGCAACCTGAATTACACCTTCAAAACTTCCTATCATACTGTCGATTGACTTAACCGAATCTTGAGCGGAGCTTATTTGGTCCTGAAGATTTTGGAAGATATTGGTTCCGTCCTTTTTGCCTTCTTCAATAACAGTTCCGAGCATTTTGTTTACAAGATTCACAACGGTTGTAACGAATGATTCGTTAACTTCCGTTTGAATGGTTTGAACTACCTTATCGGTAATTTTTGTTGCAATGGCATTTTTCTTTTCGTTTGCATAATAAGTAATTTGCGGTTGCTTAAAGTCTTTTGTCATAATACTTGTAAGCGATTTACTGAAACCTTTGGGAATCTCGATGCCGGCATAATACTTGCCCGCCTTAATTCCGTTTACAGCCTTTTCTTTTGAAACAAACTGCCAATCAATTATATCGTTAGCTTTTAAATTGCTTTTAATTTGGTCGCCTACATTTATTTCAACGCCTTTATATTCATAACCCTCATCGGATATGACTACGGCAATTTTCATATTGCCGGTACTTGCAGGACCGTATGGGTCCCAGTTTGCATAGATATTAAACCAAGCATAAAGCGACGGCAAAACAGAAATACCAACGGCAAGAATAATCGCCATTGAGTTAGTAAATATTTTCTTTAAATCACGCTTGTAAATTTTAAAAATATTTTTCATTCCTTGTTTCCCCCGTTTCTTTTCTTGTTATTTTTCTTTTGCTTTTTTAATTCTTTCTTTTCTGCTTTTTTTCGCTTCTTTTCTTCAAGCTCTTTTTCATATTCTTTGTCTTCCTCGTCTTCTTCCTCTTCGTCATCATCGGAGAAAATCGAATATTCGCCGAATTCGACTTGATTATCGTCTTCAAGGTAAGGAATAACTTTTGACTTAACGAGATACTTTGTATAATCGGTTATCAAAAAAATATTAACAAGCAGAAAAATAATAATTATCCAAAGAATAAGCCAAATCGCTTTGCTTGCACCCTTTGAGCATGCAATAAGACCGGCAGCCGTAAAAACTATAAAAAACACGGTGCAAACCACTTTTGCAATTTCAAGAAACTTACAGCCTCTGTTGTAGTGTTTAATAATCAGACTTCTCAGAAGCTTATATTTAATTACTATATTTTCTTCATTTTCTTCAAAAAGGAATTCTTCTTCTCTCTGAAATTCGTCCATACAAACTTCCCTTTCTAAATTATTACACTTAGTATATCACATTAATACTATTTGTCAATAGCAGTCATCGTCTTATTTATTATTTTTGTATGTTTGTATAAATTAATATTATAATTACGCTCAAAATTAGTAAAAATTAAAGCGATTGCGGTAAATTGTAATTCATTTAGCTACCTTGCCGTTTAGCATATATCCGCCGGCATTTCTGTAGGTTTGGCAAAAATGCATCCAGCCGCCGCTGTCTTCATTATTTCCCGTTTCCATAAGATACCACTTGCCGTCTATCTTCATTTCGCACCAATAGTGGCTCCATTTATTTTTAGGTGTACCACGCCAACCCTGAATAATTCTCGCTTCAAAGCCGAGATATGTAAGCATCATAGCGTATGCACCGTTATATTGCAGGCACTGACCTGCCTTTTTGTTAAATATTGCGTCAACATAAGAGCAAGAAGCAATTTTGTTGTAATCATTTCCCTTTGCGTAGTGAACATTTTGATTTATCCATTCAAGGGTATACTGTGCTTTTTGCATATTGCTCCAGCCTTTTTTAAAATGTTTCTTTGCAAATTTTTGAAGTGTTTTTTTATCTTTTTTTGTTAGTGAATAAGTCCACGCAATACTGTTTTTCTTCGTTCTTGTATTTATAACATTTACTTTTGTTTTTTTCTTTTTAAGTTTTTTGGCAGCACGAAATCTCGCTTCACCGTCCGAGCTGAATGATGAATCGGAGGAAATGTATTCTTTTCCCTTGTACGCCTTTATATAATATGAATAATCATTTTTATAATTGTCAACGCCTTTAACGGTATATGAATTTTTGCTTGCGCTGACAGAGGCAATACACTTTTCACCTTTTTGTGAATACTGCCAAATTTCATACCTGTCAAAACCTGAATATTTATTCCAGCTTATTTTTTCACTTTTAGTTTTTGTTGTAAGGGTAGGAGCAGGCATATAAATTTCAACATAATCTTCATTTGATGAATCAAAATCATAATACTCGATACCGTTAATTACCGAATAACTCACAACAGTAATATAATACTTCTCCGGTGAAGAATCGACTTTATACGAATAAGAATAATCTTTATCTGCCGATACATCGGCAACGCATTTATATTCTTCGCCAAGTTTTTTTATAAAAATTTTATATCCGTCAACAGCGTTTGCATAGTTATAATCTGACCAATCAATCTTTATGCTTGATGATTTACTGTCATAATAACCGTATGCCCAAACGCAATAACTTTTGTAACTAATTACATTGACTGTATTTGACGCACTTGACTCAACAGTAAAATAATTGTCGTATTCATCATAATATTCATAAATTGCCGTTACATAGTAATTGAAATTACCTTTTTCGCTTGATAAATAATATTCGTTAGAATAAGCGGTGTCAAAAAGCGTATAATTTTGACCGTCACTGCTTTTGTAAATATTATAGTGTTCTGCACTTGCACCGTTATATAAATCGCAGTCCCAAGTAAGTATGTTTTCGCCGTATTCATCCTTTTGTTCTGCCAAATTAAAAGGTGCAGGGACAGCAATACCACCGTCAGCAAACGCCGACAGTGGTATTGAAGTAATAACAAGTAAAATGCAGACAAATAATGAAACAAATTTAATTAAAACTTTTTTCATTTTGATCTCCATTTATTATTAAACATTAATTTCTACATCAATTCCGAGAAGGTCTTTTTCCTTGTCAAGAATAGGTTTGATAACTTCGTTTAAGAAATCTTTTGTTTGCTCAGGTGCTCTGCCGACAAAGTTTGCAGGCTTGAGAATAGCCAAGATTTCTTCCTTAGTAGTCATAAATGCAGGGTCTGCGGCAATACGGTCAACGAGGTCGTTTTTACCGCCCTCAACCTTAACAACCGCACCGGCAGCCATAGAATGTTGACGAATTTTTTCGTGAAGTTCCTGCCTGTCGCCGCCCTTCTTTACAGCGTCCATCATAATATTTTCAGTCGCCATAAACGGAAGTTCGCTCATAAGCCTTGATTCAATAACTTTCGGATAAACAACAAGACCAGAAGTTACATTGATGTACAAATCAAGGATACCGTCGGTTGCAAGGAAAGCTTCGGCAACGGATACTCTCTTGTTAGCCGAGTCGTCAAGCGTTCTTTCAAACCACTGAGCAGAAGCAGTCCAAGCAGGGTTCAATGCGTCAATCATAACATAACGGGAAAGAGATGCAATTCTTTCGCTTCTCATTGGGTTACGCTTATAAGCCATAGCTGATGAACCGATTTGATTTTTTTCAAACGGTTCTTCAATTTCTTTAAGATTTTGAAGAAGTCTTAAATCGTTTGAAAATTTGCAGCAAGACTGCGCAATAAGACCGAGGCAGTTGCAAACAATAGTGTCAAGCTTTCTTGCATAAGTTTGACCGCTTACAGGGAAGCAAGATTTAAAATTCATCTTTTCCGCAATTTTACGGTCAAGTTCTTTACACTTCTCGTGGTCGCCGTCGAAAAGTTCAAGGAAAGAAGCCTGAGTACCCGTTGTGCCCTTAGAACCGAGGAGCATGAGAGTATCGATAACATGGCAAATCTCCTCGTAGTCCATAACAAGGTCCATAAGCCAAAGGGTTGCACGCTTGCCTACCGTTGTAGGCTGAGCAGGCTGAAAATGGGTAAAACCGAGGCACGGCATATCCTTGTATTCATCTGCAAACTTTGCAACGCTTGCAATAGCGTTAACAAGCTTCTTTTTGATAAGAAGAAGTGCTTCACGCATTGTGATAACATCCGTATTATCACCTACATAGCAACTTGTTGCACCGAGGTGAATAATCGGCTTAGCCTTTGGGCACTGCTCACCGTAAGCGTGAACATGGCTCATAACATCATGTCTGAATTTCTTTTCATATTCCTTGGCAACATCATAATTGATATTGTCGGCATTTGCTTTAAGCTCGTCAATCTGGTCCTGAGTAATATCAAGACCGAGTTCTTTTTCAGCCTCGGCAAGAGCTATCCAAAGTTTTCTCCAAGTTTTAAACTTAAAATCAGGCGAATAGATATACTGCATTTCCTTTGATGCATAACGAGCATTAAAAGGTGAATTATATGTATCGTTTGGCATTAGTTAAGTCCTACTCTCTTCATCATTTCTGCATAAGCGTCTTCTACACCGCCGAGGTCACGACGGAAACGGTCTTTGTCAAGCTTTTCGTGAGTTTTGCTGTCCCAAAAACGGCAGGTGTCAGGGCTGATTTCATCGGCAAGAACGATAGTTCCGTCGCTTGTTTTACCGAATTCAAGCTTGAAGTCGATAAGCTCAACGCCGATTGAAAGGAAATATTCTTTTAAAACATCATTAACTTTGAAAGCATACTTTTTGATTGTGTCAATATCTTCCTGAGTTGCAAAACCGCAAGAAACCGCATGGTAACCGTTGATAAGCGGGTCGCCGAGGTCATCGTCTTTGTATGAAAATTCGATTGACGGGCAAACGAAGTCCATACCTTCTTCAAGACCGAGTCTTTTGCAGATAGAACCTGCTGCACGGTTACGAATAATAACTTCAAGAGGAACGATTTTAACTTTCTTTACAGCGGTTTCTCTGTCTGAAAGTTCCTTAACAAAATGAGTAGGCACGCCGCTCTTTTCAAGAAGCTGCATAAGATAGTTTGACATCTTGTTGTTAACAACGCCCTTGCCTACGATTGTGCCTTTTTTCAAACCGTTGAATGCAGTAGCGTCATCCTTGTAGTCAACAATAACGATTTCAGGGTCGTCTGTTGCCCAAACCTTTTTTGCTTTGCCTTCATAAAGCTGTTCAGTCTTTTCCATAATGATATATCTCCTTTATTTTAAAATAAAAATTTGCAATATTTGTTTTGGCAGAAATAAACCTAAAATCGAACCTTATAGGGCTAACAGTGTTAGCCCCTACGATATTTTCTCTGTTTCAGGCTTTTTGTAGGGGTCGGCGTCCCCGACGACCCGATAACTTTTTTTCTGCTGTAAATTAGGCATTATTTCTTATATGCCTTTTTAATTCTTTCAATAGCTTCAACTGTCTTTTCGTCGTTGCCGAAAGATGTTAAACGGAAGTATCCTTCACCTGCAGGGCCGAAACCTGAACCCGGTGTACCTACTACCTGGCACTTTTCAAGAAGTTCGTCAAAGAATTGCCAAGAAGTATAACCCTCAGGCACTCTAAGCCATACATAAGGTGAGTTTACACCGCCGTAGCACTCAAATCCTGCGTCGCAAAGACCGTCATAAATAACTCTTGCATTCTTTTGATAATAAGCAAGTGTTTCCTTAATCTGCTTCTGTCCTTCTTCTGTATAGATAGCTTCGGCAGCTCTTTGAGTAATGTATGAAACGCCGTTAAACTTAGTAGCCTGTCTTCTTGCCCAAAGCGGGTTAAGACTTGTACCGTTAAATACAAGTTCCTTAGGCACTACTGTATAACCGCAACGCATACCCGTAAAGCCTGCTGTTTTTGAGAACGAACGAAGCTCGATAGCGCAAGTCTTTGCACCTTCGATTTCATAAATTGACTTTGGAATATCGTCCTCAACAACAAATGCTTCATAAGCCGAGTCAAAAAGGATAAGTGAATGATGCTCGTTAGCAAAATCAACCCACTTCTTTAACTGCTCTTTTGTAGCAACCATACCGGTTGGGTTGTTAGGGAAGCAAAGATAAATTACATCAGGAATTTCAGTAGGGATGTCAGGTGTAAAGTTATTCTCTGCTGTGCAAGGCATATAGATAATGTTTGACCAAAGACCGTTTTCGTCCTTTTCACCGCTTCTGCCTGCCATAACATTTGTGTCAACATAAACAGGATAAACAGGGTCGCAGATAGCAACCTTATTGTCTACGCTGAAAATATCGCCGATATTACCGCAGTCGCTCTTAGCACCGTCAGAAAGGAAAATTTCATCCTTGGCAATGTCGATACCACGGTCGGTATAATCGTGCTTTTGGATAGCTTCAAGAATAAAGTCATAGCCGTACTCAGGCGGATAGCCTCTGAAAGTTTCCTCATTAGCCATTTCGTCAACAGCCTTGTGCATAGCATCAATAACAACAGGTGCAAGCGGCTTTGTTACATCACCGATTGAAAGGCGGATAACATCAGCCTCAGGATGAGCAGCCTGATACTCTCTCTGCTTCTTAGCTACGGTTGAGAAAAGATAACTTGACTCAATCTTTAAAAAGTTTTCATTAATCTTCATTATATTTTAAACCTCCATTTATTGTGAATTAATATATAATTCTCTCCCTCAGTCGGTAAACCGACAGCTCCCTCATCAGAGGGAGCCAAGCCCTTGCTTCCCTCTGATGAGGGAAGTGTCAGCTATGCTGACGATAGGAGAGAAAAAACATTTAAAACTTGCTCAAATCAACTTCACCGGTAAAAACTTCCTTTGCGGCACCGGTCATAAATACGCTGTCATTTTCATCTGCGCTCCAGCTTATTTCAAGGTCGCCGCCCAAAAGATGAACGGTAACATCGTTGTCACAAAGACCGAGCGTAATTGCCGCAACGGCAGTGGCACAAGAGCCTGTACCGCAGGCAAGCGTTTCACCTGAACCACGCTCGTAAACACGCATTTCAATATTCTTTCTGTCAATAACCTTGGCAAACTCGGCATTAACTCTGTCAGGGAAAATATCAGTGTTGCCCTCAGCCGCCTTGCCGTATTTTTCAAGGTCAAAATCTTTTGGATGTTCGTCAATAAACATAACTGCGTGAGGGTTGCCCATTGATACACAAGTCATTTTAAACTCTCTGTCGCAAATCTCAATCGGCTCGTCAACAGCTTTCAATTTATTGATATTAACCGGAATTTGAGTAGCAATAAGCGATGGTTTGCCCATATCAACCTTGGCGCTTACAACCTCACCGTTTTCTACATTTGTTTCAATATATTTGACTGCGCCCATTGATTCAATGGTAAAAGAAGTTTTGTCAGTAAGCTTATGGTCATAGCAATATTTTGCAACGCATCTTATTCCGTTGCCGCACATTGCGCCCCTTGAACCGTCGGCATTGTACATAACCATTTCAAAGTCGGCGTTTTTGCCTTTTTTAATCAAAATTATTCCGTCGCCGCCGATGCCAAAATGACGGTCTGACAAAATAATTGCAGCTTTTTCCTCATTTTCGACAAATTCTTTGGTGCAGTCAATGTATATATAGTCATTGCCGCAACCGTGCATTTTTGTAAATTTCATATAATCATTCCATTTAAAATAATTTACATAAAGTCGTTTATTATTTCCTGCGCAAGTTCCGCTATCTTCTTGCCTTTATTCATACTTTCACGCTGAAGATACTTGTGCGCCTGAACTTCGCTGAAACCGTTTAATTCCCTAAGTATAAGTTTTGCTTTTGAAATAGCATCATCCTCGCCGTCCTTACGCCTTGTAAAGCTCGACACACTGTTGCAAAGAACACCGACCGTGCTCAAAAACTCTTGCCTGTCAACCGGCAAAGGAAGATAAATAAGATTGCTCATAAAACTTTCCGTATTACCACGGGTGAGCGCAACAATATCGAAATCAGGTGGGAGATGCTCGGCAATATTACCTGCAGCCATATCCCTTAAACTCTCGGCACAAACTATTACGCCTTCGCTCATATCCTGAGCAATGCTTAAAACGCTTGCAGCCGTTGCGCAAACATATGTAACATTAAAGCCTTCACTTTCAAGCAGAGAACGCAATTTAAGCGCAGTATCCTTAGAAGGATACGCAACAAGAATATCACGCACATTCCCACCTCATTTGCCAAGTCTTTAATATAAGCATTATAACATATATAATACTTATTATACAATAGTTAACACTAACTTTTATTATACAAAATAGCGTTATTATAAATATATATTTATTGTTTATTTAGTATATGATTACAAGCAAAAAATCTATACATTTCTAACATTTTACACAGATTTTAGAAATATTTAACTTTTTTTTGTAACAAAGTAAACAAAAACAACTTGATTATTCAGTCTAAAGGTGATATGATATGATTATATTATAAAGTATAATAGCGCAAAAATTATATTTTGTTTGCTTTTCAATACTCAAAAGGAGATGAAATTTTGGCAAAATTAGACAAAGATTATGAGTTTCCGCTCTATATTTTCCATCAGGGAAAAAACTATAAAGCATATGAATTCTTCGGTTGTCATAGAATTAAGGGAGATACCTTTGCTTTTCGTGTTTGGGCGCCTCACGCAAAACAAGTTTCGGTTTCGGGTGATTTTAACGGCTGGGATAATGAAGCTAATGTTATGGAGGAAATCAGCGACGGCATATATGAAGCAAAGATTGACAATGTCAAAATCTATGACTGCTACAAATATGCGATTGAAACAAAAAACGGCGACATTATTATGAAAGCCGACCCTTATGCTTGCCACGCTGAAACAAGACCGGGTACTGCTTCAAAAGTATACGAGCTCGGCAAGTACAGATGGAGTGACGAAAAATGGAAGCAGGAAAACGGCAAAGGCAGCATTCTTGAAAAGCCTGTTAACATTTACGAAATTCACTTTGGCAGTTGGAAAAGGCACGAGGACGGCGAATTTTTATCGTATAGGCAAATGGCAGAGGAACTTGTTCCTTATGTGAAAGATATGGGCTACACTCATATTGAAATGATGCCGATTATGGAATATCCGTTTGACGGCTCATGGGGATATCAGGTTACAGGTTACTTTGCCCCAACCTCCCGCTACGGTACTCCCGACGACCTTATGTATTTTGTTGACGCTTGCCACAAAGCAGGTATCGGTGTAATTCTTGACTGGGTTCCTGCTCATTTTCCAAAAGACGCTCACGGTCTTTATGAATTTGACGGTGAGTGCACCTATGAATACTCGGATATGAAAAAGGGTGAGCACAAGGAATGGGGCACAAGAGTATTTGACTACGGCAAAAACGAAGTTAAATCGTTTCTCATTTCCTCTGCAATGTATTGGGTTGACCGTTTCCATTTTGACGGACTCAGAGTTGACGCAGTTGCCTCTATGCTCTACCTTGACTATGGCAGAGAGGACGGTCAATGGACGCCTAACAAAAACGGCGGCAGAGAAAATCTTGAAGCGGTTGAATTTTTCAAAGACCTCAACTGCGCTATGTTTAAAGAGCATCCCGAAGTTATGATGATAGCGGAGGAATCTACCGCTTGGCCTATGATTACAATGCCTACAAATATCGGCGGCTTAGGCTTCAACTTTAAGTGGAATATGGGCTGGATGAACGATATGCTCAGGTATGTTTCGCTTGACCCGCTTTTCAGAAAAGGAAATCACAACTGTATTACATTCAGTTTTTATTATGCGTTTAGCGAAAACTTTATTTTGCCGATAAGCCACGATGAAGTCGTTCACGGCAAATGCAGTTTGATTAACAAAATGCCGGGCGAATACGAAATGAAATTTGACGGGCTTCGCCTGTTTCTTGCATATATGTTTGCTCACCCGGGCAAAAAGCTCCTCTTTATGGGAAGTGAGTTCGGTCAGTTTATTGAGTGGAACTACAAGCAGGGTCTTGACTGGCTTCTTCTTGATTACGATATGCATAAGAAAATGCTCGGCTTTACAAAAACACTCAACAAGCTTTACAAAGACACTCCTGCTCTTTGGCAGATTGACTACAGCTGGGACGGTTTTCAGTGGATATCAAGCGAGGACAATGCAAACAGTGTTATCGCTTTTCGCAGAATTGACCGTGAAGGCAAGGAGATTATCGCAATCTTCAACTTCACCCCTAACAGCTTTGACGAGTACAGAATCGGCGTACCTGAGGAAGGAAGCTACAAGGTCATCCTTGACACTTCGCTTGAAAGGTTCGGCGGCACCACTCTTGAAAAGCACCCTGCATATAAAACAAAGAAAAAGCCTATGCACGGCTTTGAACAGAGTATCGGCTTAAAACTCAGCGGTCTTTCGGCTCTTTACCTTGAAAAGCCTGCAAAAAAACTTACTAAATCTAAGCCAAAGGCATTAAAGGCGGAAAAGAAAGTTGAAGCAAAAATCGAAACCGAAAAAGAGGTAAAAAAAGGACAGCCTGAAAAAGTAAAAGAAGATAAAAGCAAAGAAGTTAAATCACCTGCAAAATCGGCAGTGGCAAAAAAAGAAACTGACAAAAAGGTGAAAAAAGCCGACAAGAAGCCGGCTGTATCAAATAAAAAGAAAAAATAAAAGGAGAAATGAAATGGCACATAAAACAGAAGTTGTAGCAATGTTGCTTGCCGGCGGTCAGGGAAGCAGACTGGGTGTTCTTACAAAAAATATTGCCAAGCCTGCTGTTCCATACGGCGGAAACTACAGAATCATTGACTTCCCTTTGTCAAATTGCGTAAACAGCGGTATTTATACCGTAGGCGTACTTACTCAGTATCAACCGCTTGAACTCAACGATTATCTCGGCAACGGTCAGCCGTGGGATTTGGATAGGCAGGACGGCGGTATTCACATTCTTTCACCGTATGAAGCTATCGGCGGCGCAGAATGGTACAAGGGCACTGCAAATGCTATTTATCAAAACATTAATTTTATTGAAAAATATGACCCTGAATATGTAGTTATCCTTTCAGGCGACCATATTTATAAAATGAACTATGCAAAGATGATTGACTTCCACAAGAAGAACGAAGCAGACTGCACAATCGCAGTTCTTGAAGTTCCTTGGGAGGAAGCTTCTCGTTTCGGTATTCTTGCAACAGATGAAAGCAATAAAATTTACGAATTTGCGGAGAAACCGAAAGAACCTAAGAGCAACAAGGCTTCTATGGGCGTTTATGTATTCACTTGGGATAAGCTTAAAAAATATCTTATTCAAGACGAAAACACCGAGGGTTCGGCAAACGACTTTGGTAAAAACATTATTCCTACAATGCTTAATGCGGGTGAAAGGCTCTTTGCTTTTCCGTTCTCAGGCTACTGGAAAGATGTAGGAACTATTGATTCCCTTTGGGAAGCTAATCTTGACATCATCAACCCTAATGTTGACCTTGACCTTTCAGACCCGAGTTGGAAGATTTATTCAAGAAACCCTATGGCTCCGCCTCATTACATAGGCAAAAATGCCGTTGTTGAAAATTCCTCGGTAAGTGAAGGATGCGAAATTGAGGGTAATGTTGACTACTCGGTTGTTTCTCCTAACTGCACGGTTGAAGAAGGGGCAGATGTAAGATACAGTGTTATTATGCCGGGCGCAACAATCAAAAAAGGCGCTAAAGTTTACTATTCAATCATTGCCGAAAACGCAGTAATTGAAGAAGGCGCTCAGGTAGGCGAAATTCCGGAACTTCTTGAAAAGCCTGAAGATTGGGGAATTGCGGTAATCGGTGAAAAAGCAACAATAAAATCAAGTACACACATTGCTCCCGGAGTGATGGTAAAAGCAGGAGAGGAGGTATAAGCATGAACGGAAAATCAGTATTAGGTATGGTATTTGCAAACATTCACGAGGGAGCGCTTGATTCCCTCACTGCTATGAGGACTATGGGTTCTGTTCCTTTCTGTTCTCGTTTTCGTTTAATTGACTTTCCGCTTTCCAACCTCGTTGAAAGCGGAGTAACAAAAATCGGCGTTGTAACAAACGCTAACTTCCGTTCTCTTATGGACCATATAGGAACCGGTAAACCTTGGGATTTAAGCAGAAAAAGCGACGGTCTTTTCTTGCTTCCTCCGTTCTCGGCAGGCAATGTTGCAATGTGGGGCAACAGAATTGACGCAATTTACGGCAATATGAATTTTCTTCATCAATCGCATCAAACTTATGTATTGATGACAGACTGCAACCATATTGTAAACATTGACTACTCAAAGCTTTTTGACGCTCACGAAAAGAGCGGTGCAGATATTACAATCGTAGGTGTTCACGGCAAAATGCCAAAAAATATCGGCTCGGTTCTCTGCTTTGACAAGGTAGACGAAAACGGCAGAATTACAGAAATGAGCCTTGACCGTGATATTGAAGATGAAGTATTTTATTCTTGCAATATTATGATTATGAAAAAATATTTGCTTGAAACTCTTATTCAAACAGCTCATTCAAAAAATGAAATTTCTTATCAGAGAAACATCATTATGGCTAATATAAAGAACCTTAAAATCAACGCTTATGACGCAACAGATTCTTTTGTAGGCACAATCGATTCAATTCAAAGTTACTACAAAATTTCTATGTCGCTTCTTGAAAAGGAAAACAGGCAGAAGCTTTTCAGCTCCCCTATTTCAACAAAAGAGCGTGACGATATGCCTACTCTTTACGGTCCGGAATCGGTTACAAAGAATTCACTCGTTGCCGACGGTTGCATTATTGACGGCACGGTTGAAAACTGCATTATCTTTAAGGGCGTAAAGGTTGAAAAAGGCGCTGTGGTTAAAAATTCTATTCTTATGCAGGATACGGTTATCGGCGAAAATTCAAAGGTTAACTGTGTAATTGCAGATAAAAATGTAAGCATCAAGAGTTCGGCTGAACTTTCAGGTGCAGAAACTTTTCCTGTATGTCTTGCCAAAAACACAAGGGTATAAATTTGGAGGAACATAATAAATGAAAGTATTATATGTAGCATCCGAAGCACTTCCGTTTATGGCTTCGGGCGGTTTGGGCGATGTTGCAGGTTCGCTTCCTGTAGCGCTTAGAAAAAGGCTTATCGGCTGCCGTGTAGTTATGCCGCTTTATGACGGAATTAAGCAGGAATATAAGGACAAAATGAAGTTTATCACTTCCATCTCTGTTCCTGTTTCTTGGAGAAGACAATACTGCGGTATTTTTGAAGCGAAAGTTAACGGAGTAATCTACTACTTCCTCGACAATCAATATTATTTCAAGCGTGACGGCATTTACGGTCACTACGACGATGCCGAAAGATTTGCTTTCTTTGCAAGAGCCGTGCTTGAAATTATTCCGGCTATTGATTGGAAGCCTGACATCATTCACTGCAATGACTGGCAAAGTGCGCTCACGCCGCTTTATTACAGTTGCTATTATGCAAACAGAATGGGCTTTGAAAATATCAAAACTGTTTTCACTATTCACAACATTCAATATCAGGGCAAATACGGTGACGAACTTTTAAACGATGTACTCGGCATTGCTCCGGAATACAACAATTTAATTTTGTACGACGGTCTTGTTAACTTTATGAAAGCCGGTATCGAATGTGCAAACAAAGTTACAACTGTTTCGCCTACATATGCAAAGGAAATTCTTGACCCGTGGTACAGCTACGGTCTTGACCCTATCCTCAATCAGAGAAGTTGGAAGCTTTGCGGTATTTTAAACGGTATCGATACCGACAGTTACAACCCTGAAACCGACAAGGATATTTGGGCAAACTACAACGCAGAGGACTTTTCTGACAAAGCTAAAAACAAGGCTGAGCTTCAAAAGATGATGGGTATGAATGTTGACCCTGATGTGCCGATTGTGGGCATTGTTACAAGGCTTGTTGGTCACAAGGGTGTTGACCTTATGAAAGAAGTGCTTGAAAAGAGTCTTTATGAACGCAACATTCAATATGTCGTTCTCGGCAGCGGCGAGCGGGAATATGAAAACTATTTTCGTTATCTCCACGACAAGTATCCGGACAAAGTCGGCGTTACTATCGGCTTTGTGCCTGACCTTGCAAGGAAAATTTATGCAGGCGCAGACTTATTCCTTATGCCGAGTAAGAGCGAACCTTGCGGTCTTTCACAAATGGTTGCTCTTCGCTACGGTACGCTCCCTATCGTTCGTGAAACAGGCGGTCTTAAAGATTCAATCACCGACTGCGGTGACGGTCAGGGTAACGGCTTCACATTCAAAACATATGATGCATACGATATGCTCGGCGCTATTTACCGTGGCGTTGATGCATATAACAGCGACGACTGGAATTCCCTTGTCAAGCGTGCACTTGAATGTGATATGAGTTGGGGCAAGAGTGCAAACGAATACATTAAAATGTACCGTTCACTCCTTAAATAAACTTATATAAAAGTAAAAGCAGAAGTCAAATCGACTTCTGCTTTTTTGATGTAAATTATAGTTTATCTTAACATCGGTTTCTCTCCTATCGACGGCGAAGCCGCCA
>UQEY01000040.1 GCA_900540235.1 uncultured Eubacteriales bacterium | reverse complement strand
TCTTGCTTCCCTCTGACGAGGGAAGTGGCGGCTTTGCCGTCGATAGGAGAGAAACCTATGTTAAGATAAACAATAATGTACTGTTTTAAGCAAGGTATAATCTTACTTTTTTATCTCTTGACAAATGAAAGAAAAAAAGTTTTAATTAAATTAGAGATTTTTGTCACAAAATTGATTTTATAAGGGATATAGATATATGATAGGACTTTTTCTGAATTTGCTCGACACTCAAAGCGAAAAAGACAAATTCACCGCTCTTTATGAAAAATATAAAAATTTACTTTACTATATAGCTTTTTCAAAAGTGCATAATAACGAGGTTGCCGAGGAATGTGTTCAGGAAACTTTTTTCTATGTTGCAAAGCATTTTGACAAAATAGGCAAAGTCGATTCAGGCAAAACAAAAGGCTACTTGGCGACTGTTGTTACCGGTTTTGCGATTGATTATTATAATAAAGAAAATAAGGTCGATATTATTTTTTCCGATGATGACAAAAGCGATGATTTAAGCTATTTTGAAAATTTTGACGCTGTCGAACTTACTCACGCATTTGATTCTGTTTTAAACGAAGAAGAAAAAATTTACATCTATTTAAAATATATTTACGGCTATAAAAGTTCGGAAATAGCAAAAATGTACGGCATATCCGACGCTCTTGTGCGCAAAAAGCTTGAGCGGGCAAAAAATAAACTAAAAAAATATTATGAGGAGGAAAATTATGACTGAGTTTGAAAAAGCTGTTGAAATGTCTTTTGAAAAATATGCAGCTTCGCTTCCAAGCGTGGTGCCGTCGCATAATTTCAGCCAAAAGCATATCAATGCTATGAACGAGCTTCTTTACCCTAAGCCTGAGCTTAAACACAAAAAGCTTTTAAAGAAAACAGTCAGAATTATTATAATTGCAGCCGTTCTGCTCAGCCTTGCCGTTACCGCAGTTGCAACAAGCCTCAGCCATAAATATGCAATAGACGAATATCCTAACCGTTTAGAATATCGAGTTGAAAACATCAAAAATGTGCCGAAATTGACACCGCTTAAAGTTAATTATGTGCCGCAGGGCTTTGATAAAACTGCAAATTATAAAAAAGAAGAATACACTTATTCTAAGCTTGACAAATATTTTGTTATTGATAAGTATACGCTTGACAAGACAGTTGCTTTTCATGAAGATGAATACGACAGCGAAGAAATTGAAATTAACGGAGCAAAGGCGATTTTTTACAAAACTTCTAATAATAACGGTATTATTTTTAATGACGGAAAATATGTGTTTGAGGTTATCGGTAATATTGAAAAAGAAGAACTTGTTAAAATTGCACAAAATGTAGAATAGCAATTTGGCGAAAAATACAAAAGTAAAAAAATTCCTCATCATTTGTCACAAAACAACCTTTTTAAATGATTAAGTTATATGAAAGGGGTATTGACCTAATCAAATAATTTTAGAAAAGAGGAAATCTTATGAAAAAATTTTTTACAAACCTAATACCTTTAGCGGCATACTGGCTTACTTTCTCGTTTGCATTTTTTATAATGATTATGAGTGATTCATCGGTTGAATTACCGTGGCCGCTGAGTATTACTTTAATTGTGGTTAATGTAGTTATCGGCTATGCGGTTAATGTTCGGCAGATGAAATGGGGGTTATCACTTTTCTTGCTTCAGCTTATTGTGTGCCCGGCAATTTATGCCGCAAAAGCGTCATACAACATATTCTTCACTGTCGGAAACATTTCTGCATCGGCAATACTATGCCGTTATGAAGATGTGGCAACCCCGCCGATAATTGCAGTAGTAACAATAGTTGTTTCTGCCGTTTTGCTTGTAGGTTCATTCTGCCTCGGCTCGTTTATCAGGAAAAAAGTTAATAAGTAAATTGTAACAAAAAAGCCGTCAGTTTTTTGGCGGCTTTTTGCATTAAATGAATAATACTTTGCCAAATCTTTATTTTTTCTTTAACTAACTTTTGATATGTTTTGATTTAATATAATCATCGGATGTGTAACATTTGCAGTTGATTCAGGTAAAACATTAGATTTATGGGCGGCTTATTATTCAAACGGCGTTGTTTTTACTGAAACAGTAAAAGTAATGCCGGGACAGTCCGGAATAAGAGCATATTGCAAAACAGGTCTCAGTGCAAAGAAAGGAAAAACAATAAAAGCAAGAGGTCAACAATCAAGCAAAAGCGGTACGAACACAGTTTCCGGACGAGTAGATTATCAATAAAAAATACAGTGTGCCCGCATATAGCGGGCGCACATTTAAGTGGGGATTGGCAATGAAAAAATGTATTAAAGCTCAATTACTTGTATTGTTTAACAGGCGGCAGTTTAAATTTGTATTTGCGTTTTCTTTAATTTTTTCTATTTTATCATTTTTGTTTTATGCATTTTTTTCTTTTGGACAATATGAGAGTGATGTCAAATCATACAGAGATGTATGCTTAGTATCAGGTGAAAATATTTTTTCGGCAATTTTTATTATGGTATTGCCTATAATAAGCACTGCCGCATTTTGCGATATTTTTATTGAGGATAAGAAAAGCAACCGTCTTTCAATAATTTTTCAAAAATGCAAGAAAAATGAATATTATATCTCAAGCAGCATTGTGTCGATGCTTTCTAATATATTTACAATTTTTGTGCCTATGCTTATAAATTTGATTTTATGTGCCGTTGCATTTCCGAAATTTTCCTCGGCAGATTTAACGGGTCTTGCCGGCAATCAGGCAAATTTATATTCCGCTTCAAGTGATTATATGAATTTGCTTGCTTTTAAAAAATTATTTATGTCAAGTCCGTTTGTTTATTCATTTTTATATATTGTTTTAATGACGCTTTATGCGTGTGCAGGTTCGTTAATTACATATTCGTTATCCTATTTTATAAAAAACAGAGGAATGATAATAGTTCCATTTTTTGTTATTAACTGTTTAACAAATATATGTTCTTCGGCAATTTTTAAAATATTTAAAATTAATATTTCAATCAGTAATTATATTACAAGCGAAAATATTTCATACGGCATTAATTATAAAACTTTTTTCATAATTTTAATAATTATGATAATCGTTTCAATTTTTATATCATTAAAAAACTTGAAAACTCTCGGTGATATCTTATGAAAGTTAAGTTTTATTTTGAGTACAAAAGATTAGCATTATTAAGTGTTCTTTCAATTTTTACAGGGTTAATTTACAGTTTCTCAACAGACATAATTAACAAAACATCGTCTGTTTCATCATCATTTGAAGCGATTGTAGGATATAACGATTTTTTTGAATACGGTTTGGCAAATTTGCAAGGAGTAATTATACTTTTTATTTTGTCACTTCCTACAATTAATTATTATGAAAAAAATCTTTCTAAAGTCAACGCATATATTTTTTCAAGAATAAAAAGCAAGAGCAAATATTTTTTGACAAAATTTCTTTATTTGTGTTTGTTTGATTTAATTTCAAGTGCTTTTTATTTTATGTCTAAAATGTTTTTTGATAAAAATTTTATTATAAGTAAAAATATGGCTTTATGTTTTGTCAATTTCTTTTTAGCATTAGTTATTTTTTCGTCTTTTGTTTGCTTAATGTCTGTTTTTATCGGTTGCACTCGTTCATATTTAATTATGGTTGTAATTTATTGTGTACTTATATTTTTAGTAACAACTTGTTATTATAATTGCAACAACATCAGCGTGTGGATGTTGATTTTGCTTAACCCTTGCGCACGCTTTATGATAAATTGGAACGGCGAATATTTGCAAATATTAAGTGAATTTCAAACAAAAATGATGTTACCTGTTGTAAGCATCATTTATTTTGCAGTTTTAGTATTAGTAAGTATATTTATTTTAATTTTTACAACAAACAAATACGATATATCTTTCAAATTGTATGATGAGGAATAAAAATGGCTTATATTGTTTTAAAAAAAGTATCAAAAAAAATCAAAAACAATTATGTTTTAAGTAATATTAATTTGTCGCTTGAAAAAGGTAAAATATATGGACTTTCCGGTCAAAACGGAAGCGGCAAAACAATGCTTTTAAGAGCAATAGCAGGTTTAATGAAAACCGACGGTGAAGTTTTGATAAACGGCAAAAAAGTCGGCTCATCCGAGCAAAAAGAAACAATAGGAATAATTATCGAAAATATCGGCTTGTTTAACGATTTGAACGCAAAAGAAAATTTAATGCTCTTAAACAGCTTTGATGATAAAAAAATCAGTGAAGAAGATATTTGCACTGCAATAAAATCAGTAGGTCTTGATTATGAATCAAAATTACCGTACAAAAAGTTTTCTTTGGGTATGAAACAAAAACTATGCATTGCTCAGGCAATTATGTCACACCCTGATATTTTACTTCTTGATGAACCTACTAATGCTCTTGACGAAAAGAGTGTTGATGATTTTCGCAATCTTATTAAAAGTGAAAACGAAAAAGGTTCAACAATTATTATTGCAAGTCACAACAAAGAAGATTTGAATATTTTATGTCAAAAGGTATTTAAAATTAAAAACGGCTGTTTGGAGGCTGAAAACGGTGAAGAATAAAAATACCAATCATTTAATTAGTATCACTTTCAAAAAAGGTTGGGCAAAAGCAACTTATATCCTTGTTGCAGTATTTATTCTTGTAGCTGTAGCTACAAGAGTTTCCATAGTAAATGAAATTGATGATTATAATTCTATAAACGAAATCAGAGTTGAAACAGTTGTTTCCGACAGTCAAATAAAATCGCAGGCAAAATCTTGCGCTAAGGGGCTTGAAAAATCACAGGTGATTGTTATTGCCGCATTTAACGGCGAAAGAAAGTCTGCTCACTATTCTACACTTAGTACAATGAAAGTTGAAAGAGTGATTAAAGGCGATAAAAGACTTGTCGGAAAAAGTATTAATGTTTATGAAAATAATGCTATATCAGCAAATAAAGGTAAGCTTTATTTAAGAAATTTCACACCGATAAATCTTTTTGAAGACGGAAAAGAATATCTGCTCTTTTTAAACGAATTTGGCAAGTATGATGAAGATTATGTCGATTATAAAAACATAACTATTAAAGAATTTATTATGGCTGATTATTTTGCTTCTTCTTTTTGCACCGGTGAAACAAAATCAAAAATATTAAACAAAGAAAGCGAAAATAATATCGTTAATTATAACGATTTCAAAAGCAGTGAATTTATTGTGTTTTCAGAAAATCAAAATAAAATAATGTATGATTTAAAATCTGAAATTATCGACTTGTATCTTGAATAACTATGAACAATATGGTACAAGGAATTTGTCACAAAAAAGCCGTCAGTTTTTTGGCAGCTTTTTACATTGCTTTTTACAATAACCGTATGTTATATTAGAATTGTAATATTATATTCCCCCCTCAACTTTCGTACAGATTTGTTCAATACTGCAAAATAAGTTATTTAATTGGAGGAAATCTTATGAAAAAATTTTTTACAAACCTAATACCTTTAGCGGCGTACTGGCTTACTTTCTCGTTTGCATTTTTTATAATGATTATGAGTGATTCATCGGTTGAATTACCGTGGCCGCTGAGTATTACTTTAATTGTGGTTAATGTAGTTATCGGCTATGCGGTTAATGTTCGGCAGATGAAATGGGGGTTATCACTTTTCTTGCTTCAGCTTATTGTGTGCCCGGCAATTTATGCCGCAAAAGCGTCATACAACATATTCTTCACTGTCGGAAACATTTCTGCATCGGCAATACTATGCCGTTATGAAGATGTGGCAACCCCGCCGATAATTGCAGTAGTAACAATAGTTGTTTCTGCCGTTTTGCTTGTAGGTTCATTCTGCCTCGGCTCGTTTATCAGGAAAAAAGTTAATAAGTAAATTGTAACAAAAAAGCCGTCAGTTTTTTGGCGGCTTTTTGCATTGCGTTTGAGTTAGCGTTATGATATATTGAAGTTTAGAGGTGAGTGTATGAAAAAGAAGAATAAAGTGATTATTCCGATAGTTGCCGTTATTGCTGTTATTGCGGCAGGAATAATTGCGCTTGTGATGTATAACAGTTCTCTTATTGATGTTGATAATTACAAGGAAATTGACACGCTTATGAAATCAACTCAGCAAAGTTTTGCGGAAAACGAGCCTTACAAAAAATATAACAAAACCGTAAGCGACGAAGTTATAAAAAATACGGAATATTATCTTGTTAAAAACAAAGATTATGCGGCGGTGTTTTATAAACTTGACGGCAATACGGATGTGATTATCCTTAAAAAAGACAGGAAACTAAGCAATAAATATAAAGTTATAAATTCAAGTTCGACTGAGAAATATATAGAAAAATATATTGAAACAGACGAAAACACAAAGCTTTTTGCAATTTATATAACCAAAAACAAGCATAAGTTTGACACGGTTAAAGTTGTTGACAAAATCGGCAAAAAAGAGCTTTTCAGCCAAAAAATCAATTCTTATCCGTTTTATGTTTTGTTTGCCGATGATGAAAACTCGAACCTCGAAATTCAGTATTTAAAAAATGATAAGATTGTAAAAACGGAGAAATGGTAAAAAAGAGCGAGCATAAAAGCTCGCTCTTTTTTTATTTCTTTCTTGTATAGCAAATGTGTGAAAAGTGGATGTCATTGTCGTAGTAGCTTGCAAGAAGTTCACGCTCATAGTTATCCTTTTTGAAATTAGGAAAATATGTGTCCGCATCCTTACATTCGGCTTCAATTTCGGTCAAATAAAGCTTTTCGGCTTTCGGCAAAAATTGCTTATAAATATCGCCGCCGCCGATGATAAATACGCTTTCGCTGTCTGCCGTTTCAAGCGCTTCGTCTGTTGAATGAACGACAAATGCGCCCTCGGCTTTGTAATCTTCTCGTGTCGTGATAACAATATTTTTTCTCCTCGGAAGGGCTTTCGGCAGGGACTCAAAAGTTTTTCTGCCCATAATAACAGCGCTTCCCATAGTCGTTTCTTTAAAGAAAGCCATATCCTCTTTAAAATGCCAAATTAAATCGTTGCCTTTGCCAAGCTCAAGATTTTTGCCGACTGCGGCTATCATACTGATTGTCATATTCTTCTCCCGTCACTGTGAAATAGGGAATTTGATTTTTCCCATATGCTGATAATCGATAAGCTTAACATCCTTGCAATCTCTTGAATCGTCAAATTTGAAGAAATCGTCAACTTCCGGGTTGAGCCAAAGCTTAGGAGCCGGTAAATCACCCTGAGTGTCAAACCTTTCAATCTGCTCTTTAATTCCGTCAACTTGGTTTACATAAATATGAGCGTCCTTGATACTCCAGTCAAGCGTTCCCGGTTTTAAACCGCAAACCTGAGCAAGCATACAAACAAGCGTTGCATATTGAGTTACATTAAACGGTAAGCCGAGCGGAACATCACACGAACGCTGATGAACCCAGCAGTTAAGCCTGCCTTCGGTCACATCCCATTCACTCGACCAAACACAGCTTGGAAGCACTGCGGTGTCAAGATAATCGTTTTGCCAAAGAGTCATTATCATTCGCCTGTCTTCAGGATGATTTTTAATCTTGTCAATAAGGTTTTGAGTCATTTGAAACTTGTTGACAATATAGCCGTAGGCAGTGCCGATTGTGTGCGCATATTCTTTGCCGAAGAATTTATGAATCGGTGTTTTAACAAGTTCTCCGTTTTCGTTTGCAAGCATTTGAGTGGCGTTCCAATAACCGTCTTCGTCAATTTCCCATTCGTTCCAAATTTTAACATCTCTTTCCTGAAGCCAACGAACATCGTTTGACTGGGCTTGATATATCCAAAGCATTTCAATAACCGCTTGGCGAATAAACACCTGCTTGGTTGTTAAAATAGGGAATTCGTTTGATAAATCAAAGTGGAAATGGTGCGACGGTACTTTTATGGTGTTTGTACCCGTTCTGTTAACAACTTCAATCCCCTCGCTGAGTATTCTTTTACATAAGCCGATATAATCTTTGTCGAACTGTGACATAATAGTACCTCTTTATCAGTAAACTAACGGTATTTTAACACAAAGTGTTCTTGTTTTCAATATAAGAATAATTAACAGTTGACCTTGATTTAATATAAATATATAATGAAAAACAAAAGGAAGTGTTATTATGCTTAATAAGAATGATATATTAGATACTTTTTCTGCACTTGTGTCTATCGATTCACCGTCAAAGGGTGAAAGGCAGATGTGCGATTATATTAAATCGAGGCTTGACAAGCTCGGCATAAAATATGAGGAAGATGATACAGGCAAGGTTATCGGCGGAAATTGCGGAAATCTTTATGCTTATATTGACGGTGATAAAGACCTTGAGCCTATCCTTTTTTCTTCTCATATGGACACGGTTGAACCGTCAACGGGCAAAAAAGCAGTGTTCGGCAAAAACGGCTTGATAACAAGCGACGGCACTACTGCTTTAGGCTCGGACGATTTGGCAGGCGCGACGGCAATACTTGAAGCGCTTGAAGAAATTGTAAATAACGACATAAGTCACAGACCGGTTGAAATTCTTTTTTCAGTCAGCGAGGAAACGCTTTGCGACGGAACGAAGCACCTTGATTTTGGCAAACTTAAATCAAAAGATGCTTATGTTTTTGACCTTGACGGCGATATAGGAAGTGCAGCTTACACTGCTCCTACTATTGTTTCGTTTAAAGCAACTGTTTACGGCAAAAGTGCTCACGCAGGTTTTGAGCCGCAAAATGGTATTCACGCAGTTAAGGCTGTTGCAAGAGCGGTCGGCGAGATTGACTGCGGAATTTTTGACGATATGTCGGTAAATATCGGAAGAATTGAGGGCGGCGGAGCTACCAATATTGTGCCTGATTTGTGCTTGTGCCTCGGTGAGGTAAGATGTTTTAATCATCAAAAGGCTGTTGACAAAGTCGAGGAAATAAAAAGCGTATTTAAGAAGCACGCTGATGAAATCGGCGCAACTCTTGATTTTGAAGAAAAAATTTGTGTAAAAGCTTTCACCACTTCAACCGATTGTAACTCGGCAAAAAGGTTTGAAAAAGCTTGTAACAGGCTTGGAAAAAAGGCGCAGTTTATTTCAACTTTCGGCGGAAGCGACAATAACTACTATGCAAACGCAGGTATCGACGGTTTTGTTGTGTCAACGGGTATGAACAAGTGCCACAGCACTGAGGAGTACACCTATGATTATCAACTTGAAAATGCCGCAAAACTTGCATTTGAACTTATGACAAGCGAGGACTGAGATGAAAAACCCACTTCATTACCAACTGAGTGAGTATGACTGCGGTCCTACTTCTATGCTAAATGCGATAAGCTTTCTTTTTGACAGGGAAGATATACCGCCTGATTTGATTAGAAGTATTATGCTTTATTGTCTTGATTGTTTCGGCACTGACGGCATAAGCGGAAAAAGCGGCACTTCCCGTATGGCAATGATGTTTTTGTCAAATTGGCTCAACGGTTACGGCGAGGCGGGACTCCTTCCTATAGACACAAAATATGTGTCGGCGCAGAGTGTCTACATCGGTCAAAACAGTCTGATTAACGATGCGCTTTCACGAGGCGGTGTTGCTGTTGTCAGGCTTTATTATGAGGTTGAGCATTATGTTTTGATGACAAAGGCGCAGGGTGATAAAATCTATCTTTTCGACCCTTATTATCATAGTGATGAGTTTGACGAAAAAGATATTGTTTTAACGAATGAGCATCCGTTTGAATACAACACCGTTGTGCCGCAAAAGTATTTCAACCGTGAAGATAACGCTCTTTACTCACTCGGAGAAAAAGCATATAGGGAGGCAGTGCTCCTATTTAATAAAAACACGGTGCTCACGAGCGACGATACAATCGAATACTTTATTTAAGATTATGTTAACTTTATGAAAAGCTGAAGATAAGTGTGTATTAAGATTTGGTAAAATCTGTTTACATGATTATTTTTTGTGTTATACTCTTTCTGTTAATAATTTTTTAAAAAATGTGAGGTGTCCTTATGGGAAAGGTCAAGTCTTTTTTGAACAGCAAAATTGTTAAAAAAGATGTAGGCGAGCCGACATATCTTACCTGGAAAGAAGCATTGTCTTATGCAATGGGCAGAGGTGCTCAGGGTATGAGTACAAGTATGACAGCTTCTAAATATGTCAATTTCTTTATTACCGATGTTTTGCATATCAAAGCAAGGCACGCAAGTAATATCCGTCTTTATTGTGGAATTTTTGACGCAATCAACGACCCTATTATGGGTGTAATTGTTGACAAAACCCGTTCTCGATGGGGCAAAATGCGTGGCTATATCAAATTTGCACCGTATCTTGTTTCGCTTTTTATGATTCTTTTCTTTGTCGGAAATAACAATCTTTCTTACGGTATGAAAATGGCACTTACCGTTTTTGCGTTTGTCGGTCTTGATGTAACATACACCGCATTTGATGTGCCTATGGGTGCGCTTGCATTTTCTATGACGCCAAACGGAACGGAGCGAACGAAGCTCTACGGTATCGCTTCAATCGGACGAATGATACTCGGCGCTATTCCTGCTGCACTCGTTGCTTTTGCCGCTTGGCTTCCTTATTTCAATTCAAATCTTGACAAGGCTTATCTCGTTGCGGCTTTGCTTTCGGCAGTGTTTATTATTGTGTTTACCCGTTTCACTTTTGCAAACTGCCACGAACGAATGGAACACAGCGAAGAAACACCGTCGCTCAACGAGTGTATTCATTTACTTCTTACAAACCGTCCGCTTTTAATGCTTTTCCTTTGTAATATTTTCTTTGTAATTATCAAAGTAGCCGAGCAGTGCTCATTTTATTTTGCATATGATTCGCTTTTCAATGCAAAGTATAACGGATTGCTCGATATTGTTAAAGCTCCGGGTTCGGTTCTTGCCGGTATTCTTGTTCCGATTATTGTTGAAAGGCTTGGCGCAAAGAGCGACAGCAAAAAGTTTTATCAGGTTTGCTGTGTTTTGGGTATAACATTTAACGGTCTTTTTGCACTTCTTACATATAACGGTATTATGAATAAACCTGCCGACCAACCTGTATCAACTTTAACGGGTGTTTTGGTTCTTGCTTTTTCAATGCTCGTAACATTCCCACTTGAATTTAAGAACCTTATGCAAAAGGAAATGGAAGCCGAAACCGTTGATTATGTTGAATGGAAATCGGGCAAAAGAGTTGAGGGTACAATGCTTTCAATTATGTCGTTTACAGGTAAGCTTGAGGGTACACTTTCTTCTTTTATCTGCCTTCAGGTGCTTGCAAGGACAGGTTATGTTGAGCACACAAGCGATGTTTCAACAGTTCAAAACCATTCAACGCTCCTCGGTCTTTTCCTTATGACAACCGTATTCCCTATGATAGGCTATCTTCTTATGCTTATTCCTATGCATTTCTACAATATCACCGGTGACGGTCACCGCCAAATGATTAAAGAAATTATGGCTCGCCGTGAAAAAGAAAAGAAAGCAAAAGAAGAAAACAGCGAAAAAGAGCAGGTTGCTCAAAACGCATAATAAAAATGTTTCAAAACCGACTTCATTTGAAGTCGGTTTTGTTTTGCATTTATTGACTTTGCCGTTGCACAATGATAAAATATCAATGGAATTTAAGTGTCGGAGGATGCATTTAATGAAAAAAATAATATCAATATTTTTAAGTTTTATTTTGGTACTTACTTGCCTTTCTTTTGGAAATTTGACAGCTTTTGCAAATACTAAAAAAACGGCAGAAAGTTTAACTCTTAACTCAAGCGTTAACGCATATGTTGATGTTAACAACAAAAGTTATATTAAATTTGAACCGAGTTCGTCCGGATATTATGAATTTGCCTGCTTAACGCTCAGCAGTGACGCATCAATTATGGCGGCTGTTATTGATTCGGCAGACGAAACTTATAACACTGTAATTAACGACAACTCCAATCAAAGTTTAGTTTGCGCTGCATATCTTGAAGCGGGCAAAACCTATTATTATGTTTTGGAATCGGTCGGCAGTTCGCTTTCAACTCCCGTTACGGTAAGGGTGCACAGCCATACTTACAGCAACACTTTGTCTTATCCGGCATTTGTTGACGGTAACGATTCATCTCTTTCTCACGACGGTGAGGTTTATGCCGTTTGCGATTATTGTACCGATTCATACACTTTAGAGGCATATTATGCGCCGTCTTCGATTAAGCTTTCGTCAACTTCATTTACCTATAACGGTAAGGATAAAAAACCGAGCGTTACCGCTTATGACAGAATGGGAAATATTATACCGCAAAGTCAATACAGTATAAGATACAGTGCAAATAAAAAGCCGGGTTACGGCACTGTTTCGGTTGATTTTTTCGGCAATTACGCCGGCACTCTTTTATCTCAAATCACAATTAAGCCTAAAAAAGCAACTGTTTCCTCACTTAAAAGCAGCTCAAAAAAGAAGTTTACCGTTAAATGGAAAAAAGATACAAGTGTTACGGGATATCAGGTGCAGTATTCAACTTCAAGCAAGTTTGCTAAAAAATCAACCAAAACCTCAACCGTAAAGAAAAAAAGCACAACATCAAAAACCGTTTCTTCTCTTAAATCAAAAAAGAAATATTATGTTCGTGTTCGTGAATATAAAACCTCAAACGGCAAAAAGATTTATGGCGCTTGGAGCAAGGCAAAGAGTGTTAAAATCAAATAATTTACACAACAAATTGAATTATTCGTCTTGAAACAGACAATATAATGTGATAGAATTTAAAAGAAAATAATATTCCTAAAAAGGAGGCAAAAATATGCAAATGACTTTTCGCTGGTTCGGCAAGGACCTCGATACAGTTTCGCTTGAGCAAATCAAGCAAATTCCGGGTGTAGTCGGCGTTGTGCCTGCGCTTCATTATCTCCCTGCCGGTGAAGCATGGGAAATGGACGATGTGCAGAAGATGTATGACGAAATCACTGCTGCCGGTCTTACTATGGAATGTATCGAAAGCGTTAATGTTCACGAGGATATCAAGCTTGGTTTACCAACTCGTGATAAACTTATTGAAAATTACAAAACTTCTATTCGCAATCTTTCAAAAGTCGGTGTTAAGGTAATATGCTACAACTTTATGCCGGTATTTGACTGGACAAGAACAGACCTTTATATGCCGCTTCCTGACGGTTCTACCTGCCTTAGCTATGACGGCAAGCAGGTTGAGGGTAAGTCGCCTGAGGATATGTTTAAGGAAATTGACGATAACTCAAACGGCTATGCTATGCCGGGTTGGGAAACCGAAAGAATGGGCGAAATTAAGGAACTTTTTGCAAAGTACAAGGGTGTAACAGCCGATGATTTGTGGGAAAATCTTAAATATTTCCTTGAAGCTATTATGCCTACTTGTGAAGAGTGTGATGTTAAAATGGCTATTCACCCGGATGACCCGCCTTGGGGCATTTTCGGTCTTCCGAGAATTATTACAGGCAAAGAGGCAGTTGAAAAGCTTCTTAATATGGTTCCAAGCAAGTATAACGGTCTTACTCTTTGCACAGGTTCGCTCGGTGCAAGCCCTAAAAATGATATGGTTGAAATTATTAAAGCAGCAGGCGACAGAATTTATTTTGCTCATCTTCGCAATGTTTCAATCAATGACCAATGGTTTAACGAAACTGCTCACGAAAGTGAATATGGCTCACTTGATATGTATGAAATTGTTAAGGCACTCCAAGAGGTTGGTTTTGACGGATATATCCGCCCTGACCACGGCAGAATGATTTGGGGTGAGGTTGCCCGTCCGGGTTACGGTCTTTATGACAGAGCACTCGGCGTAAGCTACCTTAACGGATTGTGGGAAGCAGTTGAGAAAAGCAGAAAGGAAAAGTAAACAGTATGTTTAATCACGAAAATTTAAAAGGTAAAGTAGCTGTTGTAACCGGTGGCGGCGGTGTTCTTTGCGGTGCTTTTGCAAAGGCTCTTGCTAAGCAGGGTTGCAAGGTTGCAGTGCTTGACCTTAATGAGGAAGCTGCTCAAAAATGTGCAGACGAAATAAATGCCGACGGCGGCGAAGCTATTGCAGTAGGTTGCAATGTTCTTGAACTTGACTCTATGGAAAATGCACGCAAGGTTATCAATGAAAAAATCGGTACCTGCGACATTCTTTTAAACGGTGCAGGCGGTAATAACCCAAAGGGAACAACTACTAAGGACACTCTTGAAAAGATTGACCTTGTTCAAAAGGATGAAAATGTTAAAACATTCTTTGACCTCGACCCTAACGGTATCAGTTTTGTATTTAACCTTAATTTCCTCGGCACACTCATTCCTACTCAGGTTTTTGCAAAGGATATGGCTGAAAAGGAAAAGGGCACAATTATTATGGTAACATCAATGAATGCGTTTAGACCTCTCACTCGTATTCCTGCTTACAGCGCCGCTAAAGCCGCTGTTAAGAATTTTACCGAGTGGATGGCTGTTCACTTTGCTCCTCTCGGTATCAGAGTTAACGCTATTGCTCCGGGCTTCTTCTCGACTAAGCAGAACGCAACTCTCCTTTGGAACGAGGATGGCACTCCTACAGAGAGAACAGGCAAAATTCTTGCCGCAACTCCTATGGACAGATTTGGCGAACCGGAGGAACTTGAGGGCACACTACTTTTCCTTTGTGACGACACTTATTCAGGCTTCATTACCGGTGTGAATATTCCTGTTGACGGCGGTTTCAATGCTTATTCAGGCGTATAATTTTTAAAAATTTTGGGCGGGTTGGTTTCAATTCGCCCTTTTTTCAAATTAGGTGACAAGATGGATAATACTAAAAAGAAAAAAATAATTGCGTCGGTAATTTGCGCTTTACTTGCAATAATAATTGTGATTGCACTTTATATCGGCTTCGGCGTTATAGGCACGAATGAAAAGCGCTTGTATCCTCAAAGTGAGAGTGTGAGCGCAAACAAAGACGGAAGTAATGTGACCGTTCTTGACGACAATGCAACTTATCAAACCGTTAACGGCTTCGGTGCTTCGGCTTGTTGGTGGAGCCAAGATGTGGGCGCATGGGAAAATGCTGATGAAGTTATGCAGGCACTTTATGACAAAGATAAGGGCATAGGGCTTAATATTTATCGCTATAACCTCGGCGCAGGTTCAAAGGGTGATACTCATATTTTGACTGAAAACAGAAGAACGCAATGTTTCTTAAATGCTGACGGCACATATAATTTTGACGCTGACGCAAATGCTCAAAATTGTCTTACTCTTGCAAAAAAATATGCCGGCAAAGATATGAGGGTTACTTTGTTTTCAAATTCGGCTCCCGTTTATCTAACCAAAAACGGTGCGGCTTACTGCACTGCATACAAGAGCGATGACGAGCCGTGGATATCTAATCTTGATAAGTCAAAATATAGCGATTTTGCAGACTTTTGTTACAACAGCGCCGAATATTTTGTAAACAAAGGCTACCGTGTCACAAGCGTTTCACCGATTAACGAACCGCAGTATAACTGGGCGGCTTGGTATAATGACGACAACACATATTCTGTAAATCAAGAGGGTTGCTATTATTCAAAATATGAGGCTCGTGACCTTTTAAAGGTTTTTGTTAAAAAGTTTAACAAGTCGGAGCTTGACAAAAAGGGCGTAAAAGTTTCTATGTTTGAGTCAGGCGCTATGGAGGGTGCCGATTCGACAAATATGGCTTATATGGACTGTATTTTGGGCAGAGGACCTAAGTATGTTTTAAAAAATGCTAAGCTTAGAAAATATTTTGACGAGGTTAGTATGCATTCTTATTGGTCGTCAACCGAAACAAAAGAAGCAACGGCAGAGGCTTTGGCAAAAAAATATTCAAGCTACAATATTGCTTCAACCGAGTATTGCCAAATGACGAATGATGAAAATACCGGCGTGTTTGATTCTATCGCTAAGGAGAAAAAGGGAACTAACGGCACAACAATCAAGTACGGCGTTGCTATGGCAAACAAAATTATTGATGATTTAAACATTATGAACGCAACCGAATGGGACTGGTGGACTGCTTGCTCTTACGGCACATATACCGACGGTCTTATTTATCTTGATGAGGACAACCACGAAAACCTTGATTTTTCAAAAAGATATTATTGCCTCGGCAACTTTTCAAAATTCATTAACGAGGGTGCGGTAAGAATAGCTTGTTCTTCGGGTGTTGCAAATGTTAAAAGCACGGCTTTTGTTAATGAGGATAATTCAACCGTTGTTGTTTATGTAAATAATAACGACAAAAAAGTTAAAACCAAGCTTGATGTAAACGGCGATTACACGCTTTACACAACGGATAAGGATAACGATATTGCAAAAACCGATTTTGGTACTGCCGAAAATTTAAGCGTTTCACTTCCTGCAAACAGCGTTGTAACAGTTGTTTTTGAATAATATGTATAACGAAACACCTCAAAGGTAATACTACCCTTGAGGTGTTTTTTTATGGCTACAAAAGATAAACCAAATAATAAAAATTTAAAAGCGTTATTTTCTGTTATTTGCCTTTGCATTGTTGCACTCGGCTTGATTGTTTATTTTTCTACTCAGTCGTCAAACACGACAGATGTTAACGAGGCAACAACGGTTGTTGAAACAACCAAGGCGAAAACTACGGTAAAGGCGAGCGAAACAACAACATTTCCGACAACTGCCGCAAAAACCGAGCAGCAAACAACCAAAAAAACGGATAAAAACAAGGCGACAACCGTAACTACAACAGAAGTGTCAACTATGGCGTCATCTGATACCAATGTGCCTTACAAGTCGTTTTACAAGTACCCGTGCGATGAAACCGTACTTCTCGGCTACAGCGAAGAACTTGTTAAAAACAAAACAATGAACGATTACAGAGCGCATACGGCGGTTGACTTTAAAGCGGCAGCGGGCAGTAAAGTTGTTGCGATTAATGACGGACTTGTGCTTGATGTTGAAAAGGACGCAATGCTCGGCACGGTTATTGAAATTGACCACGGCGGCAAACTCGTTGCAAGGTACTGCGGAATGGATACCGTCAATGTGTCAAGGGGAGATTATGTGACTATCGGCGAAACTCTCGGTACACTTGGCACGGTGAAGTTTGAAGCAGATGAGGAAGCGCACCTTCATTTTGAAACATTGCTTGATAACAAATATGTCAACCCACTTGATGTAATGGGCAAGACAGAATAATAAATTATAGTTTGCAATCGGTTGACGGCTTCGCCACATTATAGTTTTTCTCTCC